>JBAXFO010000218.1:0-7285 GCA_037139885.1 Planctomycetota bacterium | reverse complement strand
TGATGGATCGGGAACGATTGGGCCGCGAATCATACAATGTGCGAAATCTGCGGCGGCCTTGGTTAGACGCGATGCGGCAGCGGAGCGCGGCCCCACCGCGGCTTCCGTCGTGCGTCGACCCGGCTACCTCATCGGCATGAACACTTGCCATCGGATCGTTTCGCCAGGACCAGCTCTATGTCACGGGATGAATCGGCTCTCATCGCGAATTTCGAGGGACGCGTCCTCGAAAGCATGACCGAAGGGGTCAACCTCGCCGATGAAAACGGCCTGATCGTCTACACCAATCCGAGCGCCGACGCGATGCTCGGCTACGAAGCCGGCGAACTCGTCGGCCAACCCCTTCTCATTCTCAGCGGCTATCCGAACGACGAAAATGAACGCATCTGCAACGAAGTGTTGACCGCTCTGCAAACCAAAGGGACGTGGATCGGCGAGTGGGTCAATCGCCGCAAAGACGGCACGCTCTTCGAAACGTCGACGCGCATCGCCACCGTGGCGGCGCCGGGCGATCGGTATTATTACCTTTGCGTCCAGCAAGACATTTCCGAACGCAAAAGCGCCGAGGCGCAGCGCGATCGGCTGTGGAATCTCTCCCTCGATCCGATGTGCGTGGCAGGGTTCGACGGCTACCTCAAACAGGTGAACCCCGCCTGGTCGAAAACGCTGGGCTGGTTGGACGCGGAGCTTCTGAGTCGTCCGTGGATCGACTTCGTTCACGCGGACGACCGCGAGGCGTCGCGCCGCGCCAACGAAACGCTCGCCTCCGGCAAACCCGTGTTGGGTCTGGAAAATCGTTTTCGCTGCGTGAGCGGCGGGCATCGGTGGTTTTCCTGGAATGCGTATCCCAATCTCGAAACGAACAGCATCCTGGCCGTCATCCGCGACAGCACCCAGGCCCACCGCTCCGATGAGGCCTTGCGCGAAAGCGAAGATCGCTATCGCAGCCTGGTCGATTCGGCGCCGGTCGCGATCTGGGAGGAAGACTTCACCGCCGTCGAAGCGTGGTTCGAATCGCTGCGCAGCCAGGGCGTACGCGACTTGCGATCGTATTTCTTGGCCCACCCCGAAGCGGGGCGCGCCGCCCTCGAACTCGTTCGCATTCGCCGCATCAATCAAGAAGCCGTGATCCAGAACGGCGCCGCTTCGAAACAAGATCTCCTCGCCCGCGTCCACCGCATTTTCACCGAGCGCTCTTATGCCGTGTGGAGCGAGGAGCTCGTTATGCTGTGGGAAGGCCGCCGGCTGATGGAATTCGAAACCGTCGCCCACCGACTCGACGGCGCCGAGGCCCATCTGCTCATGCGCCTGCACGTGCCCGGCTCTCCCGAAGCGCCGCGCTGGGATCAGGTGATCGTCACCGGCACCGATATCACCGCGCGCCGCCAGGCCGAACGTGAACTTCAGCAGAGTCAAACACGCCTGGAAGCGGCCCAGCGCCAGGCGAAACTCGGCGTCTGGGATTACACGCCGCTCGATGGCCGCATCTGGTGGTCGGACGAACTGTACCGCCTCTTCGGCAAAAGCGCCGACTCGTTCGCACCATCGCTCGAAGGCTTTCTGGCGTGCGTCCCCGCGGAGGAGCGTTCGTTCATTCGCTCGTCCATCGAGCATTCGCTCGTTCATAACGCCCCGTATCGCCTCCAACATCGCATTATCCGCGCGAACGGCGAGAGCGCCTGGATCGAAGCGGCCGGCGCCGTGGAACGCGATGCGCAGGGGCGAACGGTCCGGCTCTGGGGCACTTCGCAGGATATTACCGAACGAAAAACAGCCCAAGAAAAACTTCTGACGAGCGAGGCCCTCCTCAACGCGACCGGCGCCATGGCCAAGGTCGGCGGCTGGGAACTCGACGTCCGCTCCGCCACGCTGCGCTGGACCAACGTCACCTTTCGCATCCATGAACTCCCCGCCGGCAAAGAGCCGGCTCTGGCCGACGCCTATTCGTTTTTTCCGCTCGATGAACGCCCGCGCATCGAAGCGTTCATGCGCGCCGCCCAGGAGCGAGCCGAACCGTTCGACGAGGAATTTCGGTTCATCACCGGCCGAGGCAGCCCGCGCTGGGTTCATATTCTGTGTACGCCGCAGGTTCGGGGCGGCGTCGTCGCGCGGCTGGTCGGCACGCTTCAAGACATCACCTCGCGCAAGCGCGGCGAGGAGCTCCTTCGCGAAAGCGACGAGCGCTATCGCCTGGCGATTCGCGCCACCAACGACGGCATTTACGACATGGATCTGGCGACGCGCACCGCCTATTGCAGCGATCATTATGTCTCCGCGTTCGGCCAACCCCCCGAACCTGCCCAATTCTGGTCGTGGTGGGCCAAACGCATCCACAGCGAGGATCGCGACCGTGCGGTGAAATCGCTGCGTGCGGCCATCAAAGGCGCCGCCAGTTCGTGGGATTGCGAGTATCGCTTTCTCCTGCCCAAGGGAACGTGGGCCGACATCATCGATCGCGCCTCCATCGCACGCGACGGCCTCGGCAAGGCGCGCCGCGTCGTCGGCGCCATGCAAGACATCACGGCTCGGAAAGAAGCCGAAGCCCGCCGCGAGCAACTCGAATCCCGCATGCGCGACGCCCAAAAGCTCGAAAGCCTGGGCGTTCTCGCCGGCGGCATCGCTCACGATTTCAACAACCTCTTGACGACCATTCTCGGCTACGCCGATCTCGCCTCGGATCAACTGCCGCGTACCTCGCCCGCGCAGGCCTACCTGCAAAAGATCGAGCGGTCTTCGCGCCGCGCCGCCGATCTTTGTCAACAGATGCTGGCGTATGCCGGCAAGGGAAAAGTCCTGGTCGGCCCGATCGATCTGGGCGAACTCATCCGCGAAGCCAACGATTTGTTGCGACTTTCGTTTTCGAAGAAGGCGCGCTTACAGCTGGAGCTCGTCGAGAAGTTGCCCGCGATCGAGGCCGACGCCAGCCAGATTCGGCAAGTCGTCATGAATCTGGCCATGAACGCCGCCGAGGCCGTTGGCGAAGAGTCAGGCCAGGTCAAGTTGGCGACGGGGGTGAAGCAATTCCTGCGCGAAGAACTCGACGCGATGCTTCTGGGCGACGCCTGCTCCGAAGGCCGTTATGTGTGGCTGGATGTCGTCGACAACGGTTGCGGCATTCGCGCCGAGGATCTCGGCCGCATCTTCGAACCCTTTTACTCGACGAAGTTCACAGGTCGAGGCCTGGGCTTGGCCGCCGTCCTGGGAATCGTTCGCGGACACGGCGGAGCGCTGCGCGTCGTGAGCGAGCGGGACAAAGGCACGTCGTTCCGTATTGTGTTTCCCGCGCTGCATATCTCGGCGC
This sequence comes from Planctomycetota bacterium, assembly GCA_037139885.1. Lineage (GTDB taxonomy): Bacteria > Planctomycetota > Planctomycetia > Gemmatales > Gemmataceae > JAIEPT01. The sequence goes on along the minus strand of JBAXFO010000218.1, from coordinate 3,984 downwards.
CCACCTCGGAGACCGAAACCGTGGTCACGTGGCGCGGCCGTGGCGCCGTCCTCGTCGCCGACGATGAACTGAACGTCCGGAAAATGTCCAAGACCATGCTCGAATCCCTCGGCTTCGCCGTCTACGAAGCATCCAATGGCCGTGAGGCGATGGAACATTTCTCCCAGGGCGCCAACGGTTTCGTCGCCGCCCTGCTCGATCTCACCATGCCCGGCAAAAGCGGCCACACCGTCTTCGTCGAACTCTCCCAACTCGTCCCCGAGCTCCCCATCGTCGTCATGAGCGGCTACCCCGAAGCCGAGGTCGAACGTCTGTTCAGCAACTTGCGGCCCGCGGCGTTTCTGCAAAAGCCGTTCGCCAAGGGCGACCTTGCGAAGAAGCTCCGGCGCGCGCTCGAAACCCACATCGACTCGTAACGCGCTTGACCTGTCCACCCAAGCTGCGCGGTTTGAAGCTGGCTCATCCCTCGGGTTTCCTCTTGCAATTTTTCTCGTTTGCGGGCATAAGGCTGCCCTTCGTTAGAACTCGGATCGTCCTGGGGGGACGTTCGCATGCATCGGGTTTGCTCCGCAATCATGATGACTCTCGCAGCCGGGCTCGTCGGCTGCGCGGGGACGGAGTTGACGCCGGTCGTCCCCGTGGGCGTGCCTTACGTCGTCGATCAAAATCCTGTTTACATTCCGCTGGGCCGCGATCTGTATGGCCCCGTCTTCGAAAACGTCATCACTGTCTTGAGCGATTACGGGTTTCAGCTCGAATACGCAAACCGCTACGACGGCCGCATCGAAGCCAGGCCGCGCGTCGCCCCCGGATTATTGCTGATCTTGAAACCGGGCAGCCCCGATCTGCACGAACGGGCCCTGGCCACGGCGCAAAGCTATCGTCATCGCGTCAGCGTGCAAATCCATCCGGCCGAGCAAGGCGGCTTCTTCATCGAAGTGACAGCGCGCAAAGAACTCGAAGACCTGCCCCGGCCCATTCGTTCCGCCCTCGGGGCCGCCATCTTCCGCAACGATACTCTCATCGATCGCGACCAAGACGTCGTCGACTTGAATCGCGCGGATGGCGGCTGGATCTACAAAGGCCGCGACACGGCCCTCGAGCAAGAAATCATTCGCCGCATGAAGAAACTGATGTGATCTATCCGCGTCTTAACCGGGCGGCCAGAGCCGTGAAGCGGCGTGCGTCGTCCTGACGCCGCACCGCCATCTCGAGAGCCTTCTTGCTCCCCACAATCACGACGAGTTTCTTGCCACGCGTAATGGCGGTGTAGATCAAATTGCGCCGCAAGAGCATGTAGTGCTGCGTGTGCAGCGGGATGACGACCGCGGGATACTCGCTGCCTTGCGACTTGTGAATCGTCAGCGCGTAGGCGAGGGCAAGTTCGTCGAGTTCGTCGAAATCGTAGGCGATGGCGTTGCCGTCGAATTCGACGAGGACGACTTGCTCCTCGAGATCCACTCGTTTGACACGGCCAATGTCGCCGTTGAAAACATCTTTATCGTAGTTGTTGACCGTTTGCAAAACCTTGTCGCCCGGGCGGAAGGCGACGCCGAAGCGGTTGATCTCGGGTTCGTCGCCGGGCGCGTTCAGAACGTTCTGCAATAACTGATTCAATTGACGGACGCCGAGATCGGCTCGATTCATCGGGCTGAGGATCTGCACATCTTGCAGCGGATCGAGGCCGAAACGGGCGGGAATGCGATCGCGAACCAGGGCGATGAGCCGATCCTGAATCAGGGCGGGATCATCGACTTCGATGACGTAAAAATCGCCGAGCTTGTCCGGCCGGTCCGATTCGGGGAGTTCGCCGTCGTGAACGCGATAAGCCGCACGGACGATGCCGCTCTCCTGGGCCTGGCGGAAAATTTGCGTCAGATGAACGACCGGCACGCATTTCGACGCGATTAGATCCGCGAGCACGGAACCCGGGCCGACGGACGGCAGTTGATCGGCGTCGCCGACGAGGATCAACGACGCGTTCGCCGGCAACGCCTTCACCAACGCCTCCATCAGCGAAATATCGACCATCGACATCTCATCGACGACGAGCAGATCGTGTTCGAGCGGATGGTCGGCATTGCGTTTCGCGCCGCGCGGTTCGTATTCGAGAAGCCGATGCAGCGTCGAGGCGGGTTGGCCCGTGCTTTCACGAAGTCGGCGCGCCGCGCGCCCCGTCGGCGCAGCCAGGGCGCAGCGCATCCCCTTGGCGAGAAAGATCTCAAGAATGCTCCGTACGAGCGTTGTCTTGCCGACGCCCGGGCCCCCGGTGATCACCAAAACTTTCGACGCGACCGCCTGACGAACCGCTTCGCGCTGCTGCGCCGCCAATTCGAGCCCAACCTTTTTTTCGACCCAGACCAAAGCCTTCTCGACATCGAGGCTCGGCAGCGGCGGGGAACCGTTTTGATAGCTCAGCAAACGATCCGCGACTGTCTTCTCCGCAAAGAAATACTTCCGCAAATACAGCCAGGGCTCGGGCGTGAGCGCGTCTTCGCGGATCAAATCCTTGGCGTCCACCAACGACCGCACCGCATCGCGAACGATGTCGGTCGCGATGCCGGTAAGCTTCTGCGCCTCTTCGATCGCTCCCGCTTCGGGATAGGCGCAGTGCCCATCGTCGGCGCTCTCCTTGAGCACATGCCTTAGGGCGGCCTCGGCGCGGAGCGGCGATTGCGGGTCGATCCCCATCCGCTGGGCCAGGCCGTCGGCGGTGGCGAAGCCGATGCCCCAGATGTCGTTGGCGAGTCGATAGGGATTGGCGCGGACCTTGTCGATGGCCTGCTCGCCGTAGGTCTTGTAAATGCGCACGGCCCGCCCCGTGCCGACGCCATGCGATTGCAAGAAGACCATGATGTCGCGTACGACTTTTTGCTGCCGCCAACTCTCGCGAATCTCGGTGATGCGTTTGGGGCCTATGCCCTTGATCTCGCGCAGAAACGAGGGGCTCTCATCGATGATCTGGAGGGTTTTGGCGCCGAAGACTTGCACGATCTTCTTCGCATAATGCGGGCCCACGCCTTTCACCAGGCCGGAGCCGAGATACTTTTCGATGCCTTCCGCCGTGCTCGGCGCCGCGGTCCGCATCTCCTTGGCCTGGAACTGTTCGCCGTGTTCGGAGTCGACCTTCCACGTGCCGTTCGCCTCGACATATTCGCCCGGCACAGCCCGCGCCGTCTGGCCGACAATGGTGACCAGGCCGCGCCGCCCTTTCGCCTTCACGCGCAGCACGACGAAACCGCTGTCGGGGTTGTGATACGTGACGTGCTCGATGATGCCGGACAAAGGTTCGGTCATGATTCGCACATCCGCGTTTTTCGGTTTCGAATCCGCTCCAATACGAAACCCCCTCATTCCGTCGCGCATGACCCAAGCCGGCCCCTTGGGGGTCGTAAAGATGTTGCCTTATCCGGACCTTCGATCCCCAAGGGATCGGCTTGGGTGACGCACGCCCTGTCGGAAGATTGCGATGCGGATCAGGTTAACGCTTCCATCAGCAACCTACCGATTCCCGTCCGAAAAATCTCGTGCAACCGAGCGAACGATCCCTTATCGTAAAGGCGACATCCCCTCGACTCCCATGAAAGGATCCTCTCATGTACCGCATCCTCGCATTCGTCTCGGCCGCGATGATCTTGAGCCCGCAGTTCGCGGACGCTCAGGATAAGGAACTCTTCTATGTCGGGACTTATACCGGCAAAGCGAGCAAAGGCATCTATCTCTTCGAACTCGACAAGAACACCGGCAAGCTGACCGACCTGGGCGTGGCTGCGGAGACGCCCAACCCGACGTTCCTCGCCATCCACCCGAACCGAACGGAGCTCTACGCCGTCAGCGAAATCGGTTCGTTCGAAGGGAAGCCGACCGGCGCTGTGGCCGCGTTCAAGATCGACCCGAAGACCAAGCTCCTCACGCTTCTCAACAAACAACCCTCGGGGGGCGGCGGGCCGTGCCATGTGTCGATCGATAAAGCGGGGAAGAACG
>JBAXFO010000217.1:0-7320 GCA_037139885.1 Planctomycetota bacterium | reverse complement strand
AATGCCGCGCCCGAAGACGGCGTCGCAGTGACCGATTTTGTGTCGCCGCGCCCGGCCGCGCATGCGAGAATACGATACCCCTCGCGGTCGGCGCAGCCCGCCGCCGACGAATCGCGAGGCGGTCGAACGCATCGCCGCCAAGCGCGGACCGCAAAAGAAGGCAGGGCCGAAAGATTCCCGCCGCAAAGGACAATGACGATTCATGCAGCGGGATGGCCGTGTCGAATCGACGAGTGCGAGGAAACGCCGTGATAAGTTCCCGTTTGATTGCGACGATCTGGATTTTGGCCGCAATGTCGCCCGCGATCGCACAGAGCGACAAGGCGCTCGAATTCGGGCGTGACGTGCGTCCAATTCTGGCGAATCACTGCTTGGCCTGCCACGGGTTCGACGAATCGAGCCGCGAAGCCGGGCTGCGTCTCGATCTGCGCGAATCGGCAACGGCGACGCTCAAAAGCGGCCGACGCGCCATTGTGCCAGGCAAGCCCGCGGAGAGCGAGCTCATCGCTCGGATCGATCACGACAAGCCGTCGCGGCGCATGCCGCCCCCCGAATTCAAAAAGCCGATCACCGAGGCCCAACGAGCGGTCTTGAGGCGTTGGATCGAAGAGGGCGCTTCTTTCAGCGAACACTGGGCTTTTGTCGCGCCCAAGCGAGTCGTTCCGCCGGCTGTCAAAAGCGCCAATTGGCCCATCAACCCCATCGACAATTTCATCTTGCATCGGCTCGAACGCAAGCGCCTGCATCCCTCGCCGCCGGCTCCGAAAGAAACCCTGCTGCGCCGGGTCGCCCTCGACCTGACTGGCCTGCCGCCGACCGTCGATGAGCTGGATGTGTTCCTCAGCGATCCCTCGCCGATGGCTTACGAAAAGGCGGTGGACAGGTTGCTCGCCTCGCCGCGCTATGCCGAAAAAATGGCGGTCGCCTGGCTCGATCTCGCTCGATACGCCGACACCAACGGCTACAACAACGACGCCGAGCGAACCATGTGGCCCTGGCGCGACTGGGTGCTGCGGGCGTTCAACGCGAACCTCCCCTACGATCGCTTCCTCGTCGAGCAACTGGCGGGCGACCTCTTGCCCGGCGCGACCGCCGAACAGAAGCTCGCCACCGGATTCAACCGCAACCACGGCATCACGACCGAGGGGGGCATTATTCCCGAGGAATACCGCGTCGAATACGTCGCCGACCGCGTGCATACCGCGTCCACGACGGCGCTCGCTCTATCGTTCCAGTGCGCCCGTTGCCACGAACACAAGTACGACCCGATCTCGCAGAAAGAGTATTACGAATTTTTCGGGTTCTTCAATAACATCGAGGATCGGTTGGTCGACTACAACCAGCCCACTCCCTCGGCGCCGTTTATACCCTACCTGCCGCCGGAGACGGCCGACAAATTGGCGGACGTCGAAAGGGCGATCGCCGCGAACAAGCTGGGCCGCGAGGGCGAGGCTCTCGCCGTCGAAAAGGCGAGGCTGGAAAAATCGTTCGTGCAGACCATGGTGATGGAAGAGCTTCCGAAGCGGCGCGAAACGTTCGTCTTGAAGCGAGGCCAGTACGACCAGCGCGGCGAAAAGGTCGAACCCGGCCTACCCGGCTTTCTGCCGCCGCTGCCCAAGGACGCACCGGCCAACCGCCTCGGCCTGGCGCGTTGGCTGGTCGAACCGTCGCACCCGCTCACCGCACGCGTGGCCGTCAATCGCTGGTGGGCTTCGTACTTCGGCGTCGGCATTGTGGAAACCGTCGAAGATTTCGGCCTCCAGGGCGATTTGCCGAGTCATCCCGAATTGCTCGACTGGCTCGCCACCGAATTGATTCGCACGAATTGGGACGTCAAGGCGATGCAAAAAATGATCGTTACTTCGGCGACCTACCGCCAATCGTCCCGCATCGAGCCCGAACATCTGGCGAAGGATCCGAAAAATCGCCTTCTGGCCCGATCGCCCCGCTATCGCTTGCCCGCCGAATCGGTTCGCGACAATGCCCTGGCGATTAGCGGCCTGCTCAAGAATCGATTCGGCGGTCCCAGCGTAAAGCCCTACCAACCGCCGGGCTTGTGGGAGGAAGTGGCCGTCGAACGGCGCCATACCTACGTCCCAGACAAGGGCGACAATCTCTATCGCCGCGGGATCTACACGTTCTGGCGGCGCACGATCGCCCCCCCGGGAATGACGACGTTCGACGCTCCCAACAGGGAATACTGCGTTCCACGCCGGGCGCAGACCAATACTCCCCTGCAAGCGTTGATCCTGCAGAATGACCCGACGTACGTCGAGGCCGCCCGCGTTCTTGCCGAGCGGATGATGGAGGCGGAAACGTCGGACGAAGCGCGCCTGAGATACGCGATGAAGCGGGCGGTCGCGCGCGACTGCTCGCCCCAGGAGCGCGCCATTTTGCTCCGCTTGTACGAAGACTCTCGGAAGCAATTCCAGAATGCACCCGCGGCCGCGGCCAAACTGCTCGCGATTGGCAACCAGCCACGCAATGCGGCGCTCGACGCCGCCGAACTGGCCGCCTGGACTTCGGTGGCGAGTACGATTCTGAACATGGACGAGACGATTTCGAGGCCCTGAGTCTGAAGCGAGGACCCGCCCGTGCTGGAAAGATTCTCTTCACGCCGTAAGTTCTTGAGCGGCAGCGCCGGCATCCTCGGCGCCGCGGCGCTCGCGAACTTGCTCGCCCGGCCATCGTCGGCCGCTCCCGGCATATCCGGAATTCCTCATTTCGCCGGCAAAGCGAAAAGGGTCGTTTATCTTTTTCAGTCGGGTGGACCGTCTCATCTCGAACTGCTCGACTATAAGCCGCGGCTCGGCGAGTATCACGGCACGGAGCTGCCCGCGTCAGTTCGAATGGGGCAGCGGCTCACCGGCATGACGTCGGGGCAGGCACGCTTTCCGGTCGTCGCCCCGCCGTTTCGCTTTCATCGGCACGGCCGGAGCGGCGCCTGGATCAGCGAACTCTTTCCTCACCTGGGTCGAGTCGCGGACGACGTCTGCATCATCAACTCGCTCCACACCGAAGCAATCAACCACGATCCGGCGATCACTTACATGCAAACTGGCAGTCAGCAAGTCGGTCGGCCGTCGCTGGGGGCGTGGCTCAGTTATGGTCTCGGATCCGAGGTCGACGATCTGCCGGCCTTCATCGTCATGATCTCGCACGGTTCCGGCAGCGACGCCAACCAGGGCCTGCTCGATCGACTTTGGGGCTCCGGATTTCTGCCGTCGAGCCATCAAGGAGTCAAACTGCACAGCGGCGCCGATCCGGTTCTTTACCTGTCCGACCCGCAGGGGATCGACCGCGCGCAGCGCCGACGCATGCTCGACAGCTTGGCCGACCTCAATCGCTTGCAATTGCAGCGCATCGGCGATCCCGAGATTCAAACGCGCATCGGCCAATATGAACTTGCGTTCCGCATGCAAGCGTCGGTCCCCGAACTGACGGACCTTTCGAGCGAGCCGGCGTCGATCTTCGACCTTTACGGCCCCAACTCGCGCCGCCCCGGAAGCTATGCCGCCAACTGTCTGTTGGCTCGCCGCCTGCTCGAACGGGGCGTTCGCTGCGTTCAGCTTTACCACCGCGGATGGGACAACCACAACAACCTCCCGGCAAACATCCCCCTGCAGGCGCGCGACGTGGATCAACCTCAGGCCGCATTGATTCTCGATCTGAAAAGGCGCGGCATGCTCGACGACACCCTCGTCGTCTGGGCGGGCGAGTTCGGCCGCACCGTCTACGCTCAGGGCGGGTTGCAAGCCAATTTCGGCCGCGACCATCACGGTCGCTGCTTTTCCGTCTGGCTCGCGGGCGGCGGCATTAAACCCGGCGTCGTCTGGGGTCGGACCGACGATTACGGCTACAACGTCGTCGAAAACCCGGTCCACGTTCACGACCTCAACGCCACGATTCTTCACTGTCTCGGGATCGACCACGAACGCCTGACCTTCCGCTTTCAGGGCCGCGATTACCGCCTTACCGACGTCCACGGCACTGTCGTCAACGGCATTCTGGCGTAGCCGTCAACTGTTTCGGAAGAGCGCGGCAGTCAATGCAGCATTCGATCGACAGGGGGCTGGGATGTTGAATTCAATGAGATTTGTGGAACGGGATTTTTGATGAATGAATCGGCTCGATGTCTCGATGGATTGTCCGGCACGATTGCCGTACCGAGACGGCCGATCTTTTTGGTCTAACTCATGAAGGTGTTTCATGCGTCTGGTTGTCATGCTCGCCGCGATCGCTCTCGCCACTACGGTCGCTCTCGCGCAGGATTTGCCGCTTCTCTTCCAGGACGACTTTGAAAAGGGCGCCGAACGTTGGCAGCCGACCGACACCAAAGCGTGGAAGGTCGACAAACGCGGTGAGACAAACGTCTTCCACCAGTTCCGGCAGAGTCAATACACGCCGCCGTTCCGTAGCCCGCTCAATTTCGCGCTCGTCAAAGACCTGATCGTCGGCGATTTCGTCCTCGAAGCGAAGGCCCTGAGCACCGCGAAAGACGGCCCCCACCGCGATATGTGCCTCTTCTGGGGCTATCAAGATTCCAGCCACTACTATTACGCCCACATCGCGAAACAGGCGGACGACCGGGCCAACCAGATCTTTATCGTCAACGGCAAGGAACGGGTCAAAATCTCGTCCTCGTCCTCGAAGGGAACCCCGTGGGACGACAAATGGCACAACATCAAGCTCGTCCGCAAGGCGAATGACGGCGACATCGCCGTTTATTGGGACGACATGAAGTCCCCAATCATGACCGCCAAGGACGCGACGTTTGCCTGGGGCCAAGTCGGCGTCGGGTCGTTCGACGACACGGGTTTGTGGGACGACGTCAAGATTTCCGGGATCGTTCACAAGAAGTAAACCAGCGTATTCCTGACACTGAGGTTCAAAGGATCAACTTTGGCTTTGGAGTGTTGTCATGCGACTCACGTTCGCTCTCCTGCTCGCGTCTCTCGCGTTCGGCACGTTTTTCGTTCGGGCTCAAGAAGGGCCGAAGAAATCCAAAGAAGTCATCCCTCGCGGACAGTCGAAGCCGGCCGGCCCCGCGCTCAGCCCGCAAGACGCGGTCAAGGCGATGACCGTGCCGAAGGCTTCGCGGTCGAGCTCGTCGCCAGCGAACCCGACCTGATCAATCCGGTCGCGATGCACATCGACGAAAAGGGCCGCTTCTAAGTGACGGAAAGAGTCGAATACCCGAAGTAGGCCGCCGGGACAGGATTGCGCCAAGGTCATCGAGATTGGCGCCGACGGCAAGGCGAAAAAAGTCACCACCGTCACCGACGGGCTCAACATCCCGTCCGGAATTGCCGTCGGCCACGGCCACCACGGCAAAATCATCGGTGCGACCTGGACGCCGAAGACTCCGAGTTGAGGTAGCCTCTGCCGCACTATTTGCGAGCGTCGGTTCCGACGCACCGAAGGCAATTCGGCTCCGGCGCTGCCTGCGTCGGTCACCTCGACCGAAGCACCGAACGCCTGAGAAATTTCCCCCGGTCCGCTCGTCAACCACGGGCTACTTTCCAGTTTCTCTGCGCGATTCGCCGCTTGACGGCTAAAGGAAAGCGGCAGGCCCGGGGTCGAACCCCGAGCCTGCCGAACGCGACCCTCCCCGCCGCCCGTCACCGTGAAACGGCCAGTTTCACGGTGCGGAGCGTGGAGGACTTGCGAATCACATCGTCGACGGCCTGGCAGCCGCCGTTCAAACTTCGCGGTCCGAAACGTACGACGAATCGCGGCCCCATCCTTCGCGGACACACGACGGGGGACGAGCAAGCTGATGTGGAATTCCTCGATCAACAGTGCTTTTGGCATGCCTCCTCCTTTTTTTGAATGGACCACGATTCACCTAAAGTGATGGCCGGCCGGTCCAGCGTTTGGCTCGGTCGGCGGGCGTCATGGGCAGTGCGATCATCGCTCCGCCCCGTCGTTCTTCAATTCGTCGATCAGCGAACTGGCGTCCGACAAGCGCAGGTTCTCCGGCCGACCGACGCCGAAACGGGCTTCGAGCAACTGCGGGAGATCGATCCGTTGTTTCGACGCGATGGCACGGATGGCCCGGGCCTGGCTCTGGGTCGCCCGTCGCGGCGTTTCGCCGGAATGGCCGTTGCCGTGGTCGCTTCCGTTGCTGCCGTTCATCCCGTTGCCGTTTCCTGGTCCCGAATGGCCGTTTCGGCCGTTCCCATCGCCGTTCTTCGGCGGTCCGTGCTGGGTCTGGCGTGCGAGCTGATCGTTGACGGCCTGCTGACATGCGGAGAACGCCCGCTGAGCTTTCTCGTGAAAGCCGTCCAGATTGCAATCGAGGAGAGACGGGTCAACTTCAAAATCGACCTGGCAGTTCGCGCCCACGCTGCCGTAATCGGGCAAACCGATTTTCTTTTGAAATCCGACAGACAGTTTCAATGCCATTCGGCACTTCCTTTCGGTGCATGAAAATGGCCGCCCCGCACGTTGCGTGGGCGTCCGTGAAATCGTCAACGCCGACCGCGAACTTCCGGGCACGAATGCGATAACGCGCAGGCTGGCTCGATGGGAGCGTACTGGCCGTTTCGAATCGTGTTGAGTTGGTTCGGCGGTCGATCGTGCGATTAGTCGACGAAGATTTGCATCGAGCGGCGCGTCCATTGGCGGGCATGGATCGAGACCGCGGCCGCAGCGGCCGTGATCGCGGAGATCGCCGTGGAGAGCGCGTGCCTCGCGAAGAAGCTGACGACGGCAATCGCGAGTCCGGGATTCCGGACCGTTGCAACAACCGACAACGCGGCGTTGGCCACGAACGAAGCGGCCGTCGACGCCGCCGATTTCAGTGCACGGCCCGCGGCGGACGCTTTGGCCTTGGCCGCCTGCCAGAAGGACGGATTCGTCGCCGGTTCCGTTGCGGCCTTCACCGGTTCGGTCGCCTCGCGCAGCTTCGACCGCAACGCCGGATCGGTCAGGATCTCGACGACGGCATCCTTCAGCGCGAGGCGAGTGCCGTCGCGGACGGCGCCGGCGATCGTTTCGTTGAGGGCCTCGGAAAGGCCGTCCAGCATCGTGTCGAAACGGTCGAGTTGGTTGGACAGTTGTTTGCGTTGAAATCTGCCGTTGGTTTCGATGGTCATGAGAAAACTCCTTGTTGGGGATTGTGGTAATGGATGGTGGAGAAGCGTAAAGGCCGTTCCCTCGCACGGTCGATGCGAAGGGAACGGCCGCAATTTGCTGGGCAGCGTCACAGACGACGCCTGGGAGAGTCGATGAGTTCGTGGGCGGCGGTGCAGACGTCGAGCAGCGGCGCGATGCGATCGCCCAAGATGAGGACCGCGATGGCCGCCAAGCTCGCCA
>JBAXFO010000216.1:0-7333 GCA_037139885.1 Planctomycetota bacterium | reverse complement strand
GCAACGGCGTGGTGGCGTCGCGCCACGACAGCGATGACATGTAACCTTCGATTGCGCCAGGATCGCCCGTGCCGATCTGCAAGGATGGCATCCGCGTTCGGTCGCCCAGATGATTGGCGGCGACTTGATCCACCGAGATTCCCGCACGGTAGTCGCTGCCCGTTGTGTGATGCGGCCGGGCACACGTCGTAAACGCTGCCTGGGCCGGGCCGTGTCCGACGCCCGCACGGCCATGGGCGTTGGCCAATCCGGTAACGATGCTAAAGTCGTCGCGCAAATCGGCCAACGGCTCCAGCAGCGACGGCAACTGCCGGGGCAGGGGCCCAACTTCCTCGGGCGTCCAGGCAGGCAGCAACACGCTCGCGCGACCGGCCTGCCAGTTCAATCGGCCCTCGGGGGTCCAGGAAGCATTCAGCACATTCCCAGCTTGAAGACGGCGCGTCACGATGCCGTTGGGAACATGAATGAACGCCATGCGCACCGGCGGGCGAGCGCCCGGGTTCGCCCAACTGTAAACCGGGGCCATGGCTTCGAGCCAGGGCAACGCCACAGCGGCGCCAAAGCCCTTGAGGACAGTACGACGCGATAGGATTTTGCTCATGTTCTATTCCTTATGTTTGCTTTGACTTGCCTCACGTTCCACAACCCAAATGTTGCGGTACAGCACACGACGGCTGAAGCCGTTCGCTCCGAAAGATTCGAACCAGATTGGGCCGTCCGGCGCCTCGGGCCCCCTGAAGCCGTGCGGCGTTGGACCTTTGACTTGCAACTTTTCCACGGTCTGATGCCCGTTCAGCTTCACCGACATCACTGCGTTCGATGTCTTCTTTCCGGCGGTATCGAATCGCGGCGCCTGAAACTCGACGTCGACGGTCTGCCACACGACCGGGGGAAGACACGGATTCGGCACCTTGCCTGGATAGTCCATGCCGAAAACGCTGCCGCAAACACGCGGCGTTCTTTTGTGTTCCTGAGTCAGCGAGAACTTCGGCGACTTGATGTTGTCGAGCAGCTTGGGTCGATTCGGAGCGACGGAGTTCGACACATCAAAATCGAACCCAAAGTTATCGCCGATCGCCACCTCATAGCGGGATAGCATGTAGATGCCCGAATCCGCCCTGCGCCACGGGATTGCTAGCGGTTCCCAACCAGTCATGAACTCCGCGTGTAAGGTGAAGTCTCGGAATTTCCGTTTCGTCACGGCCCCCGCCATCAAATTGTTTTCGTACATCAGCGGCGAGGTCTCTCCCTCAATATCTTTGCGTTGCTCGAACGGATCCACATTCGGCTGCGCACCGCCGAAAAGAACGATCGCACCCTTGGGAGGAGGCATCCCCAAGGTCGTGCTTTTGCGTTCTACCCGTTTCAAAAGAGTCTGTTGGCCGCCCCGTTTCAGCATCAGGCCGTTCTCATCGAGGACCGCGCTGAGCCCTTCATCACTCGGGGAACTGAACTCCACACGCCCGTCCGCCATTGGGCCGCTTTCCAACAATCCGTAGCGACCGCCATCCCACCCGTCTTCCGGCAAACCGCCTTCCAGGACCAACGCGTGAAACGATTTGTTTCCCCTTCCCGCGACCTGAACCCCGACTTGCTTTTCACTGTTTTTGCCGACATATTCGCCCTGCAGCTTCAGCTCGATTCCAATCGTCTGAGCATCGAACTGCTTTTTGAAGACCGCCTCTTTGGCTTTGTCCAACGGCTGTGCCCAAACGCATTGGGCCGACAAGACAACCATCCCCAGGGCCAAACCGGCAAACAATCTTTGCATCCATTCCCCCCCTGCATGTTCGTGTTGGCGGGACGGGTTGTGTTTCCTGGTTGTCGGCTTCATCTCTCGCTCCTGTTTGACGGGCTCGCATCACGCGCGACACGCAGGCCGATGAAAGAAATCGCGTCATTGGGTCCGTGAGCACGCTCACCGTCGCCGGAAAGGGGCTTGTAATTGAACCCGCCGCCATAGCACTTCGCCCGCCCGATTTTCTTCGTTTTCGCGTCCACATCGAAGTCCTGCACCCACTCTCGCACGTTGCCGTAGGTGTCGTGCAGGCCGAACGCGTTGGGTTTCTTCTCACCTGCCGCATGCGTGCGATTGTCGCTGTTCGAGTCATGCCAGCCGTACGCATCCATGTCCGCAAGCCTGTCCCCAAAAAAGTACTGGACAACGGAGCCGGCCCGGTTGGCGTGCGCCCATTCGGTCGGGGTGGGTAAATGGTACCCGTCGCCGCCCAGGATCTCGATTTCTGCTTTGGAGATCTGCTTGTTCTCCCGATTCCGTTCGATCACGTTGATCCCGTAGTAGGGTTTCAGTCCCTCTTTCTCGCTGAGCCGATTGCAGAAGTCGAGGCATTCGAACCAGGTCACCGTCTCGACGGGATGACGGCTCGTGTCGAGCCCTTTGGCCGCCGCGTTTTTTCCATCCCTGAACGAAGCGGGGTTCGAACCCGTGACCGCTTTCCATTCCCCCTGCGTGACTTCGTATTTGCCGATCCAGTACGGTTTGGGAAGCGCTTCCCCCGCCGGCGGAATCAAGACCATCGCGATGCCCAAGGCGGTCTTAGTCTCGTTCTTGCTGCCCAGCTTCGCGGCCCAGTCCGCCTGGAGCTTCGTCGCCGCCGCCGCGTCCAACTTGACCGGAACATACTTCACCGCGGCTCGTTTTTTCTCGATTAGAGCAGCCTTGTCCTGGGCAGCTAAACGAACGGAGGCAGCCAGCATTACGAACAGGGCAGTGACTCCCACGATACATAGTCGTTGTGACTTGTTCATCATTGATCTTTCTTTTTTATTGAACGGCGACTCTGGCCAGCCGGAAGCCGAGGTTGCGCCCCTTGTAGTCGGGCGCGTTCCCGCGGCGGAAATGCGCCTGGCAGAGATCTCCTTCAAAGTCCCAAGAGCCGCCTCGACCGACCCGAGCCGTGCCCTTTTCTTCCCAGTGGCTGTCGGTCCATTGCGCGACGTTGCCGTGCATGTCGTAAAGGCCCAGCTTGTTCGGCGGGTAGGAGCCGACCTTGGAAGTTCGTTGCAAATACGGACCTTTCTCTCCTTTGCCGAACGGAAAGTTCCCGTCGAAGTTCGCCTGCTGCGAGGACAGATCGTTCGTGGGCTTCTCGAAGTAGAAGTGGTGCGAACACTCCTGCTCGGTCGTCGCGCCGCCGCGGCACGCATACTCCCACTCCGCCTCCGTCGGCAAGCGGTAGACGTAGCCCTTGTCCTTCTCCGTCTCGTTCAGCTTCTTAATGAAATCTTGGGCGTCTTTCCACGACACATGCTCCACCGGAAAATAAATCAAATCTTCGTCCGAGATGTCCTTCACCCGATCCTTGCTCCGGGGCCGTGAAAATTGGCTCGGGTTCTTGTCCATCAACTTCAGCCACTGTTCTTGCGTGACGGTGTGGATGGCGATCTCGAAGTCCTCCTTGATCTCGGTCTTCTTCGCAGAGCCTTTCATGCCGCTCCAACCGAGGTAAGTCGTCCCCTTCGGCAGCGGCACGAACTTCATGCCGAGCGGGCCGTCCTTCGGCTTCGGCGGCTGGGCCGAACCGGTTCCGATCATGCACAAAAGAAGAAGCCACACGGCAAACACAGTCTTGGGGCGAATGAGGTGCTTAATCTTCATTCTCGGTCCTTTCGGCTGCAAGACATGTTTGCACATTCTTTCTGTTTAACCCCGAGCCGAAGGCGACGGCTCCTTCTCAAAATAGTGGAGCGAACATTTGTGGGGCCCGACTTTTATTCTGATCACGTCTAAGAACCGTCGCCTTCGGCTCGGGGTTAAACGAGGAGCAACAACGCGAACCATGTCTAACCCTTAGTCCTTTCCGCGCAGAGACAGTTAGCTTGTCTCAAACACCGGACCGTGAGGTGATTCGGCTCACTAATTCTGGAGGGATTTCCGTCACGTAGTAACAATCGTTCAATTGGATTTCCTCCAATCGTGGAATAGAAATCAGGGGGCGAATGTCGCTGGTGCCGCCCCAATGAAAGAAGATTCGGCGCAGGGAAGGCAGGTGGGAGATCGGCGTCAAGTCCTCGATCTGCCCATCGCAAAGGATCAAAGATTCCAGATGATGCAAGTTGGCGAGGGGCCCCAAATCCCGTTGGGCGTCACTACTGAGCGAAAGTGAGTTTAGTTTGGCTAGTTCTGCAAGAGGTCGATAGTCTGCCATGTCGCCGCCTTCGAGTGAAAGTTTTTCTAAATTTGTAAGATTGGCAAGCGATTCCAGTCCGCAGACTCCATCTCCTGCAAGAGACAGGGTTCGCAGTTGCGTTAAATTCTTCAGGGGCGACAAATCACTCGTGCGTATACCATGGATGGTGAGATGACGCAGTTGTGTTAGTTTTTCAAGCGGAGTGATGTCGTCATATAGACCGCAAACGTGGGCGGATTCCAGTCGACCGAGTGGTGAAATCCAAGTCAAATCGCCCAACCCGACAGCTCCCGCCATATTCAATAGTTTCAAATTTCGGAGCGAAGAAATCTTTGCAAACGAGGATGTGTCCAAGCGTGTTCGCGGTTGGATCTCATCCTCACGCAGGTCGTAAACCAGTTCGTGGTTGTTTGCCACATCAATGCGAAGTTCTCCTATTTGTAACTCCTGTAGCGATTCGGCGACCAGTTCGATCTCTGGCGGCAGACTCCCAAGAGGCAAGTTGTATAGACTCAGCGACGAAGCCCGGCTTTCGAATGCCACTTTAATTCGCTTATTCGCCTCTGAGAAAGCTTCTTCAAGAGTCATGCTATGGACCTTATTGTACTTGCTACCTATGTTTAAAAATTCTTGTCCGATATTCTTAACCTTCGACTAATGTGCGGACATGGGGCTCGGGTTTTTACCGTTGCGTAACAGTGTGGATGGCAATCTCGAAGGTCTCCGTGATCTCCGTGATCTCCGTCTTCTTCGCCGAAGCGGGCGTGCCGTTCCAGCCGAGGTAAGTCGTCCCCTTCGGCAGCGGCACGAACTTCATGCCGAGCGGGCCGTCCTTCGGCCGCGGGGGTTGGGCCGTGCCGATTCCCGTCAAGCCCAACAGAATAAGCCACGCGGCGGAGACGTTTTGCACGCTAAGCCGCAAGCGGCCTTCTTGCGAGCGCGTCATTCTTGATCCCTCCCCCGCCGCATGCGAAACGGATCGCTCTGCACAATCGCCGTGACCAGGGCGGAGAAGCGATCGTCGTTCGGTTCAAGGGATTTCACGATCCCATCAACGCTGCGTTTGTCGTAGGTGTCGAGCCGGCGGCCGATGGCGAAGGTCAGCAGTTTCTCGGTGAAGCAGTGCGCGAACATTTGCTTTTGATCCCGCAAATATTTCCTCAGGCCCGCGGGCCCTTCGACCTTGTCGCCGGAGGGCAATTCGCCCGTGGCGTCGATCGGCTCCTTGTCGCCTTTTCGCTCCTGCGTGCGGAATCGGCCGAGCGCATCGAAGTTCTCCATCGCGAATCCGATGCCATCCATCCGCACGTGACAACCGGCACACGCCGTGTCGGTGCGATGGCGCTCCAGTTTCTTGCGTAGCGACAGACCCTCCGCTTCTTCTTTCTTCTCCTCCAGCTCAGGCACGTTGGCCGGCGGTGGCGGCGGTGGCGTTCCCAGGATCTTGTCCAGCACCCAGGCTCCTCGTTTCGGAACCGAAGTTCGCGTCGGCATCGACGTAAGCATCAGGACGGCGCCGTGACTCAGGATGCCCCCGCGCGGTACTTTTTCCAGATCCACGCGGGTGAACATGTCATTTTTCAAACCGGGAAAGCCGTGCCCATAATGCTGGGACAAGCGAAGGTTCAGATACGTGAATTTCCCGTCGATCAGATCGAGGATGCTGCGGTCCTCACGAACGATCTCCTGAAAGAACATCCGGGTTTCGGTCAGCATGTCCTCGCGAATGGTGTCCTTGAAGTTTTGAACGGCCTCATTCTCACGTTTGGGGTCGCTGGTCAGCAGCTTCGCGTCGGGATTGAGGTTTCGCAATTGCCGCAGGCCAAGCCATGGTTCGGCAAAGTTCTCGTACAAAGATTGCTGCGAGCGCGGGTCGGCCAACATACGCTTGACCTGCGAGGCGAGGTTCGGGTGAAGTTGCTTCTTTGTGGCCAGGTTCATCAACTCCTGGTCCGGCATCGAACTCCACAGGAAATACGAGAGACGGGAGGCGAGGGCGTAGTCATCGAGCGCTTGCGGTTCTTTGCCCGGCGTGCGCGACTCCACTTCAACTCGGAAGAGGAACTTCGGCGAACAGAGCGCCGCCTGCATCGCGGAGGCCATCGTCCCTTCCCACAGCTCCGGAGACTTGTCGGCCTTGGCCAAGATGGCGTCCCGATGGCTTTTCCAATAGCCCCCCAGAGTATCCGCCAGGAATTGCTCGAAAGTGTCCTCGTCCATGGCCCCACGTTGCACGAATTGTTTCAGCTGGTTGGTAGCGGCTCTCGGCAATCGTGGCTCGGAGAGCCTCGACACCGATTTGAGGACCAACTTCGGCGGCGTGCCGACTTTTTCCGCCACTTCCAGAATGGCGGTGCGATGCTCCTCAAAAAGAGCCTTGCCCAATTTTTCCTCGAGTTGGCGCGTCAACTCGTCCTGGTCGAAGGGGCCTCGCGATTCGAGCGAGCGGACTTTGTCGACCACTTGTTTGGGCGCCTTCGGTTCCTGGAACCATTCGATGACGGTGTCCGAAAGGGCGTAGCGAGTCCGCATCTGGGCTTCTTGGGCGATCTTCAGGAGTCGATCGACTTCCTCCTTGGTTGCGGGCCGGCGAAATGCTCGGGTCGCGAATCGCTCCAGAACATATCGCGACTTGGCCTCGCCCGTCAGTTCACTCGGAGCCGACAGCAGGAACTCGTGCGCATCGGGAACGAGCGGGCCGGCGAGGACGATCCTTTCGCGGTTGACATGCAATTCACGCTGCTTGTCGGCGTCGTCGGGATCGGCGCCCGGATTCAGCAGAGCGATGCCGAGCGTGTGCGCTCCAGGTCTGATCGGGAAGTGAAACTCGTATTGTTTCCAATTTTTCGAGTCAACGATGTCTCCGCGAGCTACCTCTTTGCCATCCAGCAGGATTTGACACTTCGCGACCTCGTTGCCAACCGCCACGGACTTGAGCAGCCAGGTGAGCCGAAACACCCCACCTTGCATCGGCCCAGCCGTGAACTCGAAGCGAGCAGAGATCGGCTCTTTGTCCTTGAGTTCGCGGAACGGTGGATTCCCTCCCCCTTTACTTCCTGGCGGTGGCGGTGGAAAGAACCGTGGCGACCTTGGGCTCCCTCTTCCATCCGGCTCCCGCCAACTTCGGTCACCCAGCGGTGCAACGTCGGTTCGTTTGCCGACGACGATGGCTGATTGTGTAA
>JBAXFO010000215.1:0-7336 GCA_037139885.1 Planctomycetota bacterium | reverse complement strand
ATAATAACACAGCAACGTCCTTTACCAGCGCCGGCCTTTACAGCAACACGTCGTCCAGCGGTTCGCAGGAGTTCGTTCAAAGCGTCCGCTACGTGTTCGCCAACGGCGATGCCGTCGAAAATAACGCCAATTTCGGCTTCCGCTTCGTCGCCGTATTTGACCCCGTGAACGGTTCGAATTACATCTCGGCAAACACGGGAGCGGCCGCAGACTACAGGACCACCGGCACGACTCGCTTCGATATGGTCCAAGTCGCGTCTGTGCCGGAACCGTCCAGCTTCATACTCGGCGGCGCGTTGTGCGGGGGGTTGGGTCTGCGTATGCTGCGTCGCCGAAAAGCGTCGCACGCTGCCGCATGATCGTCGGGCCGAACCGGTTTCGCGAGGACAGGACGTTGCGAGTTGCGCGCTATCTCGGCTTGCAACTCGTCATCGATTTTTGAAGAAATGGCGCGACTTCGCGGGTCGCAATCGGAAGCGATGTTCGCCAAAATCAATGACAACCCGAGACTCGGCCGTCTATAACGATGGCCGACTCGCCACCTTCGATGATTGATTTGGCGGCATCGGGGCGGAGGACCATCGTGTCGATGTAAACCAGCCCCGAAGCCGGCAACGTCAACGATCCCTCGTTGAAAGCCCCATCTGCTGTTCTTCGGTCACACCGTTTCTCCCGGTCGGTAACGGCCGGTCCGCCGCATCCCGTCCCCATCACCCGGCCAGCGACGACACCTCGCCTCCCATCATCCACCGTTTGATTCGGCGATTGACGGTCGGCGATTCGCCCCGCGCAATCCTTCCGCGACGCACCCCGTACGCGGCCCGAATCGCACGGACCCTGATCGTACCAAACCGCATCCCAACAACCGAACGCGGCGTTGTATGAAAAATGGATAAGTGGTACTCCTGGACCCGTATTCGCGGATGGTTCGGTTCGCTTCCCCCCTTGCATTTTCTTCTTGAGTGAACCATAATTCCGCTAAGAATCATGTCCTCGGTTTCGTTATCCCGTGCGTTTTCGACCCCCTCCATTTCGTTTCTTTCATGAGGGTTGTCTCCATGTCTTCGTATTTGCTGCGGAAGCTCGTTCGTGCCTCGAAAACCGTGCGAAAAAATTCGCTCGATGTCGAGTTGCTGGAATGTCGCGAGGTGATGGCCGGCACGGTTTGGTCGGTCGGCTCGGGCGCTGTCGATCTCGCCGAAACGTTCGCCTTGCACAGCAACCCCACCGCAAAACAGATCGTCTATCTCGATTTCGACGGCCATAGCAGCGGGGACGTTTACGGCAGCAGCTGGGACAACATCGTCAGCCCCGCATGGGACGGCGACGGCAACGGCCCGAGTTTCACGAGCAGCGAAATGACGACGATCCAGCGCGTGTGGGCCCGCGTCGCCGAGGATTTCGCTCCCTTTAACATCGACGTGACGACTCAGGATCCCGGCGTTGAAGGGCTGCGGAAAACCAGCGCGACCGACGACCGCTGGGGCATTCGCGTCGTGATCACGCCGAACGATCAGCCGGCGCCGGGCGCGGGAGGCGTGGCGTACATCGGTTCGTTCAATTTCAGCACCGATACGCCGGCCTACGTTTTCAATTCTTCCGAGAAGAGCATCGCCGAGGCCGCCACACACGAAGCGGGGCATTCGCTCGGCCTCAATCACGACGGCACGGCGACGCTCGGTTACTATTCCGGCCACGGGACCGGGGTCACGTCGTGGGGGCCGATCATGGGGGCGTCGTATTCGCCCAACGTCACACAGTGGAGCCGGGGCGAATATTCCGGGGCCAATAATCAGGAAGACGACCTCGCCATCATCACCGCGCAAAACGGCTTTACCTATCGCTCCGACGACGTCGGCAGCGCCCAGGCCACGGCCACCAGTTTGCTTCCGCAAGGCTCGACGCAGGTGACGCCGTTCTACGGCATCATCGAGAAAAATACCGATGCGGATTACTTCTCGTTTTGGTCCGGCGCAGGGCCCGTGACGCTGAACGTGAACACCGCGCCGATTGGTCCGAACCTGGCCGTACGCGCCGATCTGTACAACGCGAGCGGCACGCTTCTGGGCACGTTTAACCCGGCCAATTCGCTCGACGCCGTCGTCAGCTATACCGTGGCGACGCCGGGACAGTACTTCGTCAAGATCGCCGGCGCCGCCCGGGGCGACCCCTTGACGAACGGCTTCTCGAACTACGCCAGCTTGGGCAATTATCGCATCACCGGGACCGTGACCGCCTATGTCGGCGGCGGCGTCTCCAATGCGCCGCCCGTCGCCGTCGCCGATGCCGCCACGACGGTCGCCGGCGTCCCCGTCACGCTCAACGTCCTGGCCAACGACAGCGACCCCAACGGCGACGCCCTCACCATCACCGGTCTCAGCAATATCGCGAACGGCACGGCCGTCATCTCGGGAGGGGCCGTCGTCTTCACGCCCGCCGCCGGCTTCACCGGCTCCGGAACATTCACCTATACCATCAGCGACGGCAAAGGCGGCACGGCGTCGGCCCAGGGAACGGTGACCGTGAGCCCCGGCAGTTCGGCGCAAACCTTCACGAACAACACCGACGTCGCCATCAGTTCCGTCGGCGCTTCGACCGTGACCTCCAGCATCACGATCGCCGGCCTCGCGGGCAGCCTGCTCGATGTCGATGTGAAAGTGAACATCTACCACACCTGGGTCGGCGATCTGCAAATCACCCTGATCGCCCCCGACGGCACCCGCATCCAACTGTTCAACCGCTACGGCGGCAGCGCCGACAACATTCTCGGCGCTGCCTTCGACGACTCGGCCGCCACCTCAATCAGCCGCACCGCGGCGCCGTTCACCGGCACGTTCCGTCCCGCGCAACTGCTCAGCGCCCTCAACGGCAAAAGCCCCAACGGCATTTGGAAACTCGAAATCCGCGACCGCGCCGACGGCGACGGCGGCCGCATCGACAACTGGTCGCTCGTCATCAAAACCAGCGCGGCCCCAAGCGCACGCTCCGCGGGAACCATCGACCTGGGGGGCGCCAACGCCCTCTGGAACTCAGTCGCCGACATCTTCGCGGACACCTCCATCGACCGCCTCTTCGACGTGAATTCGTTCCAAAACCGCCGTAACCGCTCGCTCGCGAGCTTCCGGTCGATCGCCTCATCGCTGAACGACGCCCAACTGCGCTCGCTCTTCGAGGAATGGTTCGGCGCGGTCCGCGACGCCGATCTGCCCGCTTTCCGAAGATAAGGACGTTTCCGAGGTACGGCGCACGGCATAGCAGGAAACTTCCGTTCCAACGAGAACGGGTCGCGTTCGCTGGCGAGCGCTTGGAATTCGTCGCGCGCTTCGTCTGCGGCTTCCCCTGTACGCCTTCCCGTGTACGGCGCACGTCACGGATCGCGGCGTTTGAGTTGCCGATAATACTTGAGTCCCGGGATAAAGAAGCTGAGCGCCGACACCAGTCCGAAGAGCACGGGGCTCCACGGCGGGCCCACAATCGCCATGGGCGCGGCGATCAGGAACGACGCGATCGCGGCCAGGTAAAAGCCGCCGGAGAGAGTTCCGGCCTTGACGAGGAAGATCATGCCGGCGACGACGGCGAGGATCGGCGTCAACGTCAGCACCGGCAGTCCCAGCAACACTTCGATGACGAAGACGGCGATCGACGCGATCACGCCCGCCGCCCAGGCGTGCGCGATTTCGCGTTCGACGAAGGTCACCGGTCCGCTGCGGCGGCGCAGATTCCAAAACGCCGTGCCCCAGACGACCAGACCGATGCTCCAGAGAAGCAAATAGGTTAAATGTCCATCGACGCCGGCTGCGTACAGACCGCCGGTGACGACGCACAAAAGCAAGAGAGCCAGGCTGTGCCACATCCAGAGCAGGCCCCAATTTTCGAGGACGGGGGCGTTGTGCGTATCGCGGAAGAAACGGGTGACGAGATAGACGACGCTGCTCGTCCGGGCGGAAACGGGTTCGCCGCTGAGGAATGCGTCGAGATCGTCCGCCAGGGCCGAGGCGCTCACGTAGCGGTGGGCGGGGCTCTTCTCCAAACATTTCCGGCAAATGAGTTCGAGATCGAGGTCGATGTTGGGATTGAGGAGCTTGGGCCGCACCGGTTCCTCGGAGCGAACCAACAAGAGCGTATCGACCGGCGACGACGCCAGGAACGGGGGCCGACCGGTAAGGAGTTCGTAAAGGATGGCGCCGAGGGAATAAATATCGCTGGCGGGGCTGCTCGAACCGGAGGCGTCGGCCTGTTCGGGGGCCATGTAGCTGGGCGTGCCCAGAATGGCGCCCGTGCCGGTGATGCCGCCGGAGCCGCCGCCGGCAACGCTGGCGTCGGCGAAGAAGCGTTTGGCGAGCCCGAAGTCGGTGACGAGGGGATGATGTTGTTCGTCGAGCAAAACGTTCGAGGGTTTCAGATCGCGGTGCAAGACGCCGCGTTCGTGGGCATGCTGGACGGCGCGGGCGATGGCGCTAAGGATCGCCGCCGCCTCGCGCTGGGGCAACGGCCCGGCGGCGACGAGTTGAGCGAGCGTCGGCCCGGGAATGAACTTGAGGCAGAAGAAAGCCTGCCCGCCGGCATCGCCGACTTGATAGACCGGCACGATGTTGGGATGCGTGAGCCCGGCCGAGGCCTTGGCCTCTTGCCGAAAGCGAGCCAGGTCTTCCGCGGAGGCATGGGCTCCGCGGAGGATCATCTTGAGGGCGACATGCCGCTGCAGCTCGGGATCCCAGGCTTTGTACACGACCCCCATGCCGCCGCGACCGAGTTCCTCCACGAGTTGAAAGCGATCGAACGGCCGGGGCAACGGGGCGTCGGCCGCGGTGAAGGGGGGGCGGGATTGGACCGTCGGCGTGTCCGAACGCACAAGGCCATCGACGATTTGGCCGACGGCGAGAAGCTGGCGAACCTCGTCGACGAGATCGGGATGCCGTTCGCGAAGTTGGGGCCAATCGACATCGTGGCCCGCTTGTTGCCGCGCGGCAAGCGAATCGAGCACAGACGCCAGGCGTTCTTCGCGATCAAGGTCGGGCATGCTTCTCGAATTTTCGGCGAATGACTCGGGAGTGTCAAGCCCATGGGACGGCTGTCCGTGGGCTTCTCGTCCTCAAGAGGCCGGCAAAGTCGCGTCGAGAATTTTCATCGGCGCGAGCGGCGTCAGCGCCTGCGCGGCCATGGCTGCGGGGAGAATCCACGATTGCCCGGTTTCCAGGCGGCGGCCGTCGGGCCAGGTTCCTGCGCCGGCGACGACGATGAGCGTGTGCATCGAGGAGCCGCCGAAAGGCGTCGGTTCGGTCACGTTGCACGAATCGAGATGGAAGAAGGGGCAGCGGACCAGAGTTTCGCGGGGGCTCGTGGACGAGACCATCTGAGGCGTGACGGGGCCTTTGTCCCAGTGGATGGAGGCGAAGGATTCTTCGATGTGCAGTTGCCGGCTCTTGCCCTGGGCGTCGACGCGGTTCCAGTCGAAGAGGCGGAAGGTGACATCGCTGGTTTCCTGGATCTCGGCCATGAGGACGCCGCCGCCGACGGCATGGACGGTGCCGGCGGGGAGGAAGACGCACTGCCCGGCCTTGGGCTCGAAGGCGTGCAGGAGTTCGTGGGTTGTGCCGTTGGCGACGGCGGCGCGCATGTCGGCGGGGCCGACGCCCGGTTTCAGACCGGCATAAACGCGGCTGCCTTCGTCGGCGCTCACGATGTACCAGGCCTCCGTCTTGCTCCCCTCGCCGGGACGAAGCTGTTTAACGACCTGGGTATCGGGGTGGACCTGAACGGAAAGCCAGTCGCGGCAGTCGAGAAACTTGATCAGCCAGGGGAAGACATCGTGAGTCGCGCCCGCCGCGCCGAGCAGGTCGTTTTTGTGAGTCTCCATCAACTGGCGTAAACTCGTGCCGGCGAGGGACCCGTCGGCGACAACGCTTGTATGGTGGGGGTGATCGCTGACCTCCCATGCTTCGCCATAGGAATCGGCCGTGGGGAGAGATTTGTGCAGTTGTTCAGCCAACCCGCGTGCGCCCCAGACCATGGGGCGGAGATAAGGGACGAAGCGAAGGGGGGCGGTGAGAGGCATGAGAGCGGTCTCCTGACGGGGAACTTTGTGTCTTCTTTCGGATATTCGCGCAAGTTCCGGTCGCACGTTCGTCATGATGGTACGCGGAACTGTTCCGCGGGTCTAACCGAGGTGGGATTGTCGGGTCAAGGGAGTTTCCCGCGCTTGCCGAGAACTCCGGGTTTGCCGGAGAAGCGTATCGTGACCATTGCTCGTGATGCGCCGCGAAATGAATGCTGCTAAGGTGAACTTCAGCAACGATTTCCGCATTTCTCGCTGGCGTGAAGGCCCACTTCTGGATTAGAATTGAACATGGCGAGAAATGCGCCTTTTCGCGGGGCCATGGGGCTCGGGCGAGAGGCGCGCGGTTGCGTGAGCGACCGGAGAATGTCGGCGACGGGCGTAATGGATTTCGGCGAGTCGCTACGGTTTTCAGCTTGCCGAACCTGAACAATTTTGAGACTTCGAACATGACGAATGCACGTCGATTGCTCAGCGTCGGGGCGTTCCTCGGCTTGGTGGGCGTGGTGAGCTTGACTCACGGCGAACCGGGCCGGCCGGTGAAGACGCCGCAAATCACCGCGGTTCCTTCCTACCTGAGCA
The DNA here is from genome assembly GCA_037139885.1 of Planctomycetota bacterium. GTDB lineage: Bacteria > Planctomycetota > Planctomycetia > Gemmatales > Gemmataceae > JAIEPT01. Next base: position 699 of record JBAXFO010000215.1, on the reverse strand, counting down.
CCCCCGCGCAGGAGCGAAACATCGACAACTCGCTCGATGAATCGCGTTTCAGCAAGGGAGGCGTTTTCACCTATCGCCCCCGGCAGGAGGAACAACTCTTCGCCGTGGCGCTGAAGCCGGCTCTGGCCGCGTCGGCCGTGAAGGGCCGCGATTATCTCGTCATGGTGTCGCTGTCGGCGACGCAATCGGGCGAAGGCTGGCAGGCCTCGACCCGTATCGCCGAATCGATCGTCGAGATGGCCGGCGAAAACGACCGCGTCAGCCTCTGGACCGTCGGCACGCCGAATGTCACCAAGACCTTGAGCAAGGGCGAATTCCTGGCGCCGAAGAATGCGGACGATTTGAAGAAGCTGCAAGCCGCCCTGGAAAAGCTCAAAACCAACTATCCCGCCGGCGACACCGATCTGAAAGTCGGCATCAGCAAGGCGGCCGAATCGTTCGACGGCTCCGAGAGCCGGCAACGCATCCTCGTCTTCCTCGGCGACGGCCAGAGCACCCATAATCCGCTCAGTGCCGACGACCGCTTCGCCCTGTGCCAGGAACTCGTCGCCAAAAAGGTCGGCTTCTTCCCGGTGCCCCTGGGCTCGCAAGTTCACCCCGAAAACCTGCACGGCCTGGCCACCGGCACGGGCGGCCTCGTGCTTCGCACCCGCGTCGGCGAAGAGCTGCTCGTCGACTGCATGAAGCGGTACTTCGAAG
>JBAXFO010000214.1:0-7383 GCA_037139885.1 Planctomycetota bacterium | reverse complement strand
AATCTCCCCCGCCTTGAGCGGTTCCTTGATCCCCGGAACTTGGCCGGGCAACACGGCCGCGACGGTGACGTACGGCTCCTCGGCCCCGCCGAACGCGAGGCGGTCGGCGAGATAAATGAGCGTGGGTTGGTATTCGGGGTTCTTGAGCGGGAACGCCTTGCCCAGAGCTTTCTCGGTCGCCGGGTCGAGATAAAGATAATCGCTCTGCAGCAACAGATAGCGCCGTGACTCGCGATAGAACGCCTCGATCGCTTTCAGGGAAAGATCCCCATCCGCATCGGCGCGCTTCGCGAGATCGTCGGGCACGCGGCCTTGCCATTTCGTCGACCGCAGCACGCCGGACTTGTTGGCCGGATCGAGAAACCGCACGAGAGCACGAGCACGATCGTCGGGCGTCAGCAACTTCAAACCCCAATCGCGCAGGGTCAATTTGCCGGCGAGGTTAATGGCTTGAGCGTCGCCTTGCAACAGGGCGACGTTGATCGACCCTGGGAGGCTCAACCGCTTCTGTAAAAACTTGAGAGGCACGAACGCATTGCGGGCCGGTTCGGGCGAAGGACGCAGGGCGAAGCGGGCCATTCCTTCATTCGCCAGAATCTCGGCCACGGTCACGGAGAACGATTCAAGGGCGTCGTCGCTCTTACGTTTGCCCAGCAGAGTTTCGCGGGGGATGTTGTCGCTCTTCTGCACATTGAGCCAGAGCTTATCGCCCACTTTGACGCCAAGATCGGCCGCGAGCGGTTCGTTGAGAACGACATACGGTGCGTCGCCATCGAATTCGGATTTCGATGCACCATCGCCCCAGAATTGGCCCGTCACGCCATAGAGTTGTAAACTCGCGACGCGTCCGGTCGTTTCACCCTCATCGCGCGATGCGCTCGCGTTCAGGAGCAGCGTCGGCGCCGTTCGTTTTACTGGCAACTTCGTAGACAGTTCCTGCGAGAACAATCGCCCCGGCGCCAGGACGCCATCGACCCAGCCGAGTTGTTCCAGGCTCAAGTCGCGCAAGCTGCCCCGCAGCGAATCGCCGACGAGCAACGCCCCGGTGAGCACCGCCGCTCCCAGCGCGATGCCCAGGAGCACGGCCAAGTTGCCGCGCCACTGATACGCGAGATTTCGCCGAACGAACGCGAAGAGGTTCATGCCCGGCCTCCGCTCGCGTTCCAGGGGGTGAGTCGGCCGTCGAGCATTTCATGTTGCGCGGGCAGCAGGCGAGCGAGATCCTGGCTGTGCGTCACCACCAGCAGGATCGTCTTCTCCTGGCGATGCAGTTCCAAAAGCAGCTCGGCGATTCCCTGAGCCGTGGTGCGGTCGAGGTTGCCGGTCGGTTCGTCGGCGAGCAAGAGGGGCGGTTGCAGGATGAGCGCCCGGGCGATGGCGACGCGCTGGCGTTCGCCGCCGGAAAGCTCCGCGGGCCGGTGATCGAGCCGCTGCGACAGGCCGACGCGCTCGAGCAACGTCTTCGCCCGCCCCAATAGCATCGTGCGGTCAACCGCGCCGGCTGCGAGCGTGGGCACGAGCACATTCTCGATCACCGAACATTGCGGTAATAAGTGATGATCCTGAAAGACGAAACCGATATGCTTGTTGCGGAAGCGTGCGAGGGCGTCTTCGCCGAGAGCGAACGGATCGACGGCGCCGAGCGTCATTTTGCCCGCTGTCGGCCGATCGAGAGCTCCGAGGATTTGCAGCAGCGTGCTCTTTCCTGAACCGGACGGCCCAAGGATGGCGGCCGCGTCTCCGGGGTTCATGACGAGATTGACGTCGCGAAGCACGACGAGTTCGCCCGAACGCGTGGGATAGGTTCGGCCGAGATTCGAGACGGAAAGACGAGAGTCCACGTGGTTCGACTCCGCTGGTAGGGAATTTCGCCAGCCGCTCGCCTTATTTCTCGGGCCGCAGCAGCGGAAACAGAATCACATCGCGAATCGTCTGCGTGTTCGTGAGCAGCATGACCAGCCGGTCGATGCCGATGCCCAGGCCGCCGGCGGGGGGCATGCCGTGGCGGAGAGCCCGCACGAAATCGTCGTCCATCTTGGCCATCGAATCGTCGGCGGCCAGGCCGGTCAGTTGCTTGCGGAAGGTCGCTTCCTGCGTGATCGGGTCGTTGAGTTCGGTGTACGCGTTCGCCAGCTCCATGCCGTGAACGTAGAGTTCGAACCGCTCGGCGATGGCCGGGTTGCCGGCTTTGCGCTTCGTGAGCGGGCAGAGGGCGGCCGGGTAATCGTACACGAAAACGGGGCCGACGAGCTTGTCTTCGACGCAATGTTCGAACAGTTCGTGCACCAAAACGTCGTGCTCCTTTTCGACGAGCGGCGATCCCGGCCCGGCGCTTTCGAGGGCGAGCTTGATGTGCCGCGCGCGGGCGGCGTCCTTGACCGCGGCCGTATCGAACATCGACACGCCGACGTGTTCCTGAAAGAGATCCTCATAACGCGCTCGCTGCCAGGGCGGCGAAAAGTCGATCGACTTACTCGCCCACGGCAAGACGCGGCCGCCGCCGAGTTGATCGACGCAGGCGACGACCAGACCCTCCGTCAGCTCCATCATGGTTTCGTAATTGCCGTACGCCTGGTACAGCTCCATCATCGTGAACTCGGGATTGTGCTTGGGGCTGATGCCTTCGTTGCGGAACACCCGGCCAATTTCGTAGACCTTTTCGATGCCGCCGACGAGCAACCGCTTGAGGTGCAGCTCGAGCGCGATGCGCACGAAGAGGTCGATATCGAGCGTGTTGTGGTGCGTCGTGAAGGGCCGGGCCGCGGCGCCGCCGGCGATGGAATGCAGCGTCGGCGTTTCCACTTCGCAGTAGCCGCGTTCTTCGAGATACGAACGAATCCGCCGAATGATGCGGACGCGCTTCAGCGAGCGGTCGAGCGTATCGGGGTTGTAGATCAAGTCGAGATAGCGATGGCGCAGGCGGAACTCCATCTCCTGCATGCCGGCCCACTTGTCCGGATGCGGCTGGAGCGACTTCGTGAGATACGTCAGCGTCTCTGCGAAGATGGTCGGTTCGCCCTTACGGGTTTTCCCGAACGTCCCCTCGACGCCGATGATGTCGCCCAGATCGAGCTCGTGCGACAGCTTCCAGCCCAGCTCGCCGACTTGCTTTTGGCCGATGAAGATCTGCACCCGGCTCGACCAGTCGCGAATCTCGGACTGCTCGTGCTTGCCTTCGACGTCGCTCTTGGTCAGCTTCGTGACCGGCTGCCCCGACCAATCCCAAAGATCGAGGAAGCGAACCTTGCCCTGGTTGCGCCGGCTCACGATGCGGCCCGCCGCCTTCACGCGCGGGCGCTGGTCGTCGGGCACGTCGGTCGGCAGCTCGAGAATCTTCTGGATGGCCAGGTGCCCATCGAAGCGCTGCCCCCAGGGATCGATCCCCAGGGCCTCGATATTGCGAAGCTTGTCGCTCCGGCTTGCCTCGAACACCGTTCCTGCTTGATCCGCCACGTCGGGCCGCCTTTCAATGGAAGAATAGAGAATCTTAGACGGCGAGAGGTTCGAGTCAATCAACTCCCGGCTCCCCCACACCGATTCCCCAAGCAACTCGACGAACAAACACTGCTCGACGGAAATTTTTCCAAGCGGCATCGATTTCCTCTGGACAATTTCGGGACGATCATCGATAATTAGATACTAAACCGATCATCTTTATCAGTCATGTTTGTAAAGGTCGGTATCGACGCGGCGGAATGAAGCAAATGACGTTCGCGGTTCTCCGCAGGAGAACGCTGCCGGCACGCCCCTGACAGAGCGGCGTCCCGTCAAAAACTCTCCTGCGGACAGCCGCAAACAAGGAGTCCTTCTTCACGAAGATAGGGATGACTGTGTCAACTCAACTTGGCCCCCAGCAAACGGCGGCAGCGGACGGCCTCGACCGCTTTCTGCAACCGTTCGCCGCCTTGTTTCGGCGCCGCGATCAGGCACGCTGGTTTCAGCTCTACGTCCGCGGTCTGCTTCACGAAGGCCCACGCAAAACGATCGAAGCCATGGTCCGCCACCTCGAGCCCGGCCCGGGAGCGCCCATTCGCGATCTCGCGCAGGCCCTGCAGAACTTTCTCAATCAAAGCCCCTGGGATGAAAACTTGCTCTGGCGGCGCTTGCGGCAGGCAGCCATCGAAAAACTGGGCGCGCAGCCTTGGAACTTGGTGGTGGACGAAATCAGCATCGTCAAACAGGGGCAGCATTCGGTGGGCGTCCATCGCCAATATGCCGGCGACAATGACCGTAAGGAGAATTGCCAGGTCGCCATCGTCTTGACCGCCGCGACGCCCACGGTCGCCTTTCCTCTCGCCTGCCGTCTTTACCTGCCCCGCAACTGGGCAAGCGACGGCGAGCGCCTGCATTCCGCGGGAGTTCCCGTGGAGCTTCACGCTCCCGCCACCCGCGGCGAAGTTGGCCTGCGGCTTCTCGATGAACTGCGCGCGGAAGGAATCATGCAGCCGACCGTCGTCGCCGGTTCGCGGTATGCGGCCACGCAAGATTTTCGGGAGAACTTGGCCGCACGCTTCGCATCGTTTCTGGTCGCCATCGACGCCGACCTGCCCGTTTCGCTCGACGCGACGCCGGACCGTTTCGGAGCCGCCCGCTCGATCGATGCCCACGTCGCCGGCGCCGCCCGTTTCGCCAGCCATCGCGTCCGCCTTGGCGATGACCAAACCGCCCGCCGTTGGCTGATCATCGAAGAAGCCGACGAGGGCCGCCGCCATTATCTCTTTGCCGGGCCCGACCAACCGCAAACCCAGCAAGCCGCCCTGTTGCTCGAAAGCCGGGCTCGCGCCCAGACCGCCTGGCAAACGATGAAGTCGCACCTCGGCCTCGACCATTTCGAAGGCCGCTCCTGGCGAGGCTTTCACCACCATGCCGCCCTCGTCGCCCTGGCGTACGCCCACCGGGCCAATTTCAACGAAACCCGACAAGAACCCGTCGATTGACTCAAGGAGCGCCGCGTCTTCCCGTCATGACGCTCCCGCGGCGCCATGTTCCGCGCGTCGCTCGGCCCGTTCGCTCAAATCCGCCGCGACGAACCCCTGGCAATCTCCCCCACGCTCGATTACGATGACCGCATCTCCCCCTGCGTCCCCGGAGTTCTCGCCATGTCCGACGCCGCCCCTTCCAAAGAAGACGTCAAAGCCGCCTTCAAGGCCTTCAAGAAGCGCCTCAAGCTCACACGGCTTGACGCCGAATCGAACCTCAATTACCGGCCCACATCGACGGGCAAAGGTTCCGGCATCGTCGCCATCGCGGCGCCGGACAAGTTTCCCCAGGCCGTCTGGGACGAACTGGTCAAACTCGGCAAACTCAAAGCGACCCGGCACGGCACCTACGAACTCCTCGACGAATCGTGACGCTCCGCCCACCAGCGAAAGCGACCCATCGAAAGCAACCCATGGCACGAGCCCGCAAAACGCGCATCGTCCAAGCCGCCTGGCGCCGCCGTCCGCTGCCCACTCTCGACGCCCGCCGCTGCAACGGCTGCGGCTGGTGCGTGGCCATCTGCCCGGTGGAGAGTCTCGCGATGTCAGGATCGACGCCCTGGCTTGCGCGCCCGGCCGCGTGCGTAAGCTGCGGTTTATGTGCGGCGGTGTGTCCCACGGGCGCGATCACCATGGCGCCGCGCGAAGACGGCGAATGATTGAGCAACTCTTCGAAGGATTGAAACGGTCGAAATGTCGAACAACGTCGAGAGCCGACGGCCCGATTGAGGACTTGATAGCCATAGCCAGCGTAAGAGCATAACGTTCGCCTCGACATGGCGATATCAGAGAGACAGCGGAGCTGTGAGGCAGGGGAAATCTAACCTGACCCCTTTGTATTGTTTAATAAGCAAATACTCAAAGTGCTGCGGTCCCCCGGCGTGGGCCTATCTTCATCTGACGCCTTGGCTGCCGTAAGAGCGGCGAAGCGGCAGCAACGAGGTTTTGGGTGGTCATCGGGGGACCATTTGCCGAATATCCCAGCAAGGTGAACGATGAATGATTTGTCCGCAAAAATGATCGAGCAATTCGAAGTCAATCCGTGGTTCACGAATTGCGGCGTTGACTTGAGCGATTCGCCGACCCGACTTCGCGTGAACTCATGGAGCGAGGCAGTCAAACTTTGCAAATCGCGATTTCATGAGAATGTTCAAACCGAGTCACGCAATTTGCTGACGCAGCATCTCTTCGTCCATGCGAGAGTTCGCTTCAGGGACACGTGGAATGTTTTGGCCCGCGAGTTGAATCCAATTCTCTACGGCATTATTGACACCAAAGTCGTCGACATGGCAAAGACTCGCAATTTTAAAATCTCCGCTGCGGTCAGGGTCTATCTATTTGTCGATCTACTTTGCTGCTGTATGGAGCTTGAGTACGCTGATCTCTTGGCGCCTAAATACTTCGCCGAAAGAGCCAAATGGTATCTCGCCGGCCATTTTCCGTGCGGATGGGACGGTCAGTTTCCTGAGGGCCGGTTGTTGGTGTTTTAGCGGCGAATGCCGAATCGCTGCCGGATCGTTACCTTGAGCTTCTACCGCTTCATTCCAAGAGAATTCAATGACTCAGTCCAACTTGTCGGGATTCGGTTTTTCCGAGGAGGACACCTCGCCGTTCGTCTTGGCTCGCGAAAATCTCTACGGCGAATTGTTCGGTGATCGGAATACGGTGAACCATGAATTGCAGGCTCGGGTGCCGCACGTTGATGTTTACGTCTTCGAACCCGGTTACGACGGACGTGACTTCTTCACGCTGATTACGGGAGGCATGAGTGATCGGCCCATGCGAGCTCCGGCCGACGTGGCCTGCCGACGGGCGGAAATCGTTTTGTACGCCGATCGTGTGGATCCACAGGCGGTCGAGCTTCTTCGCTGGCTGGCGCATCTTGTCCACGACCAAAGCACTTGGCTTTCCCCCGGCAGCACGATGACCAACGGCCAACCGCCGCAGCCGATTTTCGAAGGCTCCAAATTGAACTGCTTCGTATTCCTCGATTCGGTCGTACAACCGGACGCCTTCTTGCATGACAAACTCGCCATTGGAGGCGACCCTGTCGACTTGTTGTGGGTTGTCCCGATTTCCGAGAAGGAGATGCATCTCATCCGCAACAAGGGTCTGGACCCATTCCTGGACCTTTTGGACGCAAATCGTCACTCGCATGTACTCAATGCCTTACGACGCTCGTACGTTTAGAGAAAAACGGGGACATTCATCTTTTCTATCGCCGCTATTTTCGCTGTGCCGGTTCTTTCGGCTTGGGCGGTCGGCCGCGAGCGCGGAGTGTCGATTCGAGGCCCAGGCGGGTTGCGGTCGATTGCTGCCACGGCGGACTGCCCAGAGAAAAATAAGGGGTCAGGTTGGATTTCCAAGACGATGATAGGTGAGAATTTCTCGCAAAAACGTGGCA
>JBAXFO010000213.1:0-7404 GCA_037139885.1 Planctomycetota bacterium | reverse complement strand
GGCGGAAACCATTGGGGCGAATGGGACGGGCGTGGGTGGCGGGACAAATGCTCAAAGATCGAACTTATCGAAATGGGCGGACGTTGGCCAAGACGGGTGCGGCCAAAATCCGCTCCGCCCTCACCAGCGAACGCGTTGCGATTCGAAGCCGCGGCGGATGGTGAGTTCGAGCGGTTCGTTGCGGCGGGCCATGCGGTCGTAAAACTCGGCCGGGCTGGAAACGAGAACGCCGTCGACGTGCGTGATGAGATCGCCCTGAAAGAGGGGGATGCGGGCGGCCTTGGTGCCGATCTTGACATCGGTGACGAGGACACCCGGGGGAATGCTGGTTTCGCGGTTGGGGCGTTGCACGAGGAGGCTGGCGGCGTCGACACGCAAGCCCTCGAGATAAGGACGCTTACCCAGCGACGAGGCGATTTTTTTGCCCTGCACGAGATACTTGACCAGCGGGGCGTCGACTTTTTGCTCGCGGCCGAAGCCGCCGCGGAGAATGGTGATCGGAGCTCTCTCGCCGACGAAAAAGGAACTGAGGGCGAGCATGAGGTCCTGGCTGTCGCGAACGGGATGGGCGCCGATGGCGACGATGACGTCGCCGACGATCAAGCCCCCCTCGCGCTGGGCGGGCCCGCCCTGGGTGGCGTCGACGATCGTGGCGCCGCCGCGCGGGGTGGCGGCGTCTTTGACGGCCACGCCCAGAAACCCGTATTCGACTTCCTCGCCCCGCTTGAGAGCGTCGATCACCTTGCGAATGGCGCTGGTCACCGGCAGGGCGAAACCGCCCGGAGCGTCGCTGCCGGCGATGGCGGCCAGGCTCGTCGTGATGCCGATGCATTCGCCCTGCATGTTCAGCAGCGCGCCGCCGCTCGAACCGAGCGCGATACGGGCGTCGGTCTGGATCAGCATGCCAAATTGATAGAGCGGCCCGGCGTTGCTTTCGCTCAAGATCTTACGCCCCGGCGTGCGCCGCTGGATGCCGCTGATGACGCCGACCGACACGCTCGGCTCGCCGTCCCGCTGCCCGGCCACGAAGGGATTGGCGAGAGCGATGACGGCCTGGCCGCGGCGCAGATTGTCGGCCGAGCCGAAGACGATCGGCGGCAGCGGCCGGACGCCTTCGTCGAGAAGCTTCAGCACCGCCAAATCGCTGCGGGGGTCGGCCGCCCAGATGTTCGCGTAGCTGCCTTTGTGGCCGGGCAGGCGAACGAAAATCTTGGTCGCGTCTTGCACGACGTGATAATTCGTCAGCACCAGACCCTGAGGATCGACGACCATACCGCTGCCGAACGCTTCGGGGGCGTGGCGCGGGTCGGAGAGATCGAGCTTCAAGCGAAAGCTGAGTTCTCGTTCTTTGGCCGTCTCGTCGCTGTCGCCGGGCTGAAGGCCGATGAGAGCGTGGATGATATCGCGATCGGCGTCGAAGCCGCCGAGTTGGCCGAGGGCTTCTTTCTCTTTCGCGTCCTGGGCCCGGCTGAGCTTTCGATACCAATCGCTGCGCGAGACGATGATGCACGCGATGGAGGGCTCGGCCTTGGCGACGGCGGCCTCGACCGCGGTCGGCTGAGCGCGAACGCCTTGCGCCGAAATCCACAGAGCGAGGCCCGCGCATAGCAGACGTTGGCCGATGGTCGTCATGGAAGGAGGTTTCTCGCGGAGGACGGCGAAATCACGGTTGCGTATACGTGATTGTACAACGAGCCGGGTTCGGGCCGTGATTCTTCACCTGCATTCGGTAGACGCCCTTGTTCGTGGTCGCAAACGTGACCGCACAATGGGGCGACACCAGTTGGTCGAACGCGACGCGCCGATTCAAAGGATCGAGGATGACGAGATCGACATCGTTGGCGGGATCGTCCGACGTCACCTTCACTTCGACGAGCCGGGCGATCGGATAGGAAACTGTCTTCTGCCAAAACGAGTTGGGAGCGATGGCGTCGGTCCGCTCGGCGAGGGCTGGGCCGGGCTTGGGGAGCAATTTCGCTTGGGGAAACTCCGGAAAATTGGCGACGATCGGAACGACCGGCGGCGGCATTTTCGGAATTCTCGGGATGTTCGGCATGATCGGCGGCCTGGGGATCAGCGCCTGCGGACCGATTTGCGGCTGAGGAGCCGGAATTCTCACGACAGGCCCCGCGGAGGGACCGAGGTTGCGGATGACCACATGCGAACGATTGCCGCGTTGCTGATCGAGATTGGCGACTTCAATCCGGTAATCGCCCGTCGCGGCCGGGGACCATTCGATCAGCGAACTCGGGCCGACCGAAATATCGGCGGCGATCGGGTTGTTGTTCAAATCTTTGATGTGGAGATCGACATCGGTGTCCTGGTCGCTGGTGACGCGGAGTTCGTAGAGCGAGCCAGAGTTGAAAGAGAAATTGCGGGAGTGAAACTGGTTGACGCCGAGGTTGACCGTGTAGTCGGCTATATTGCCGGCTCCGCGCGAACGAACCGCGGCCACCACAATGCCCCCAATCACCAGCAGCAAGAGGGCGATTCCGCCGCCGATGATCAAGCCGAGGGTAAGCCCGCTCATGCCGGGAGCGGGTTTACGGAGACGGCGCGGGGCGTCGTCGTCCTCGTCACGGCGGCGGCGCGGGCGGTCGATGTCGTCGTCGTCATTCGCTCGCGAACGGACGGCCTCGGCCCGAGGCGCCTCCGCACGAATCGAGTCGCTCTTGGGCCGCGCGTTGGCGGGAATCAGCCCGGGAATCGTGCTGGCCTTCGCCCACGCCTCCATGCCCTCTTTCCAGACGAGATCGTTCGGCTGCAGATGGCCCGACATCGCGAGTTGCTCGAGCTCGGTCGCGGTGACCGGCTCCATTTTCTTGCCCGCAGACGTGAAATACCAAAGTACAGACATCGGTTAAACTCCCCGGATCGTCGCCGAAGTCACCCTTCGGTTTTACCGCGAGCGGCGCGGAAACTCAAGGAGGATGGAAAAGCCATGCCGTTATTCGTGTCCCTGGGAGCTGCCGCTCAGGTGGTAGACCATGCCGGTTTTGGTCGTGCCCAGCGAGACCCATTTGTTGGCGGCCTGTTGCAGCGCGACGAAGAACGCTTCGCAGCGTTGGCGGACTTTCGCGTGCAATTCGTCGACGCTGTCGAATTTCACCTGATACGAAAACTCCCCGACGAGGGGTTTATGTTCGCCGCGCGTGCGCCAGAGGGCGGCATTCGCCTTGGCGATCGCGCCCTTGCCGAAATCGAGCTTACCCAGATCGACGAGGACTTCTTCGACGATCGTTTGGTTCACGAACTCGACTTGCTCCTGCGTGCCGCTCAGCAGCGGTTGCAAACAGGGGAAGAACTTCGCCAGGGTGTCGAGCGAGGCCCGGTCGATTTCCGGCACCTGGCTGAGGCCGAACTGGGCGTTGTGCGAATAGAGCAGGCGAAAGCCGCCGAGAGCTTCCTTGAGCGGCAACGCCTCGGCTTTGAACTTCACCTGATAAACGCCCGGAATTTGCGGCCGCACGTCGAGCTCGGCCGCCTTCTGCATTTCGGGATGGCGGAATTTGAAAACGATCTCCGGATCGCCCGTCGGAAACCCATCTTCGAAGGCGACCCGACGCCGCAAAATGAACGCGTTTTTATAAAGCCGAAAGTCGCGCGTATCGAGGAAGACGACCTCGCGGATTTGCGGGCGTTGGCCTTCGAGATGGGCGGTCGACAGGCCGACTCCCGCATCCTTCGCGACTTTGGCGACGATCTTGCCGAACTCGAAGAAGCTCTGCAGCGACGTGAAGCCTTCGGGTTTGAGGATGATCTTGCATTCGAGATATTGCACCACATCGCGCGGATGACCATCGCTATAGGTTCCGACGGCGGCGGCGGGTTTCGGGTCGGCGGTCGGCATGTTGCATCCTGATTTTGCGAGCAGCGATGGTTTGGGGCGATGGAAGCCACCCTACTCGGTCCAGCCGGCAATGTCCAGCGTTCGGGAGGAACGGACGGGCTCGAGCGTGCGGATTTTGTTTGGAAACCGCGCAACAAGACCCTAGATTAGCGACTGTTTGAACGCCACGGCGGTCGTCGTAGGGGGTTGAGCGGAGCGAAGCCCACCGATAGGTTCAAGAACGGAATCCGAGTTCAGCGTTTGCATCTTTCGGTGGGCTTCGCTCCGCTCAACCCACCCTACGGAACTCACATCCTGCAAGGGGAGCATGGCCCATGAACTCATCGCCCCGATGCGGCTGGTTGGCCGCGGCGTTATTGGCGTTGGTTGGCTGCGAAACGAAATCGCCCAAGGCGGTCGAGACGCCGCCGCCCGTCGTCTTGGTGGCGTATCCGGTCGAGCGCGACGTCACCGATCATCAAGACTTTACCGCCCGCACGCAAGCGGTGCAATCGGTCGACATCAAAGCCCGCGTCACGGGGTATCTGACCAAAATCAATTTCGTCGACGGCGGCGACGTCAAAAAAGACCAAGTCCTCTTCGAAATCGACGATCGGCCGTACAAGGCGGCTCTCGATCAGGCCAAAGCCTCGATCGAATATGCGAAGGCGTCGCTGGTGAAGAGCCAGGCCGACTACGACATCGCCCTCGCCATCAAGAAAGACAACCCCGCCGCCCTCAGCCAACAAGACCTCAACAAGTCTCTCGGCGCCCGCGATGAAGCCAAGGGTTCGCTGGACCAGGCCAAGGCGAATCTCGAGACCGCGCAGCTGAATTTCGACTGGTGCAAGGTGGCTTCGCCGCTCGATGGCCGGGCCAATACGCATTTCGTCGACGTCGGCAATCTCGTCACGCAGGACAACACCACGCTCACCAACATCGTCTCGATTCGCCCCATGTGGGCGTATTTCGATGTCGATGAAAACACGGTCTTGAAAGTGCGCACGCTCATCGAAGAAGGGAAGCTCAAGCGCGTCGAGGGCACGGCCATCCCCATCGACATGGCCATCGGCAGCGCCAAGACATTCGACTTTCAGGGGACGATCGACTTCGTCAGCAACCAGCTCGACCCCAACACGGGCACCATCCGGGTGCGGGCCGTGTTCCCCAATAAAGACGCGTACCTCGCCGCCGGCATGTTCGGCCGCATCCGCGTCCCCATCGGCGTCGCGCACAAGGCCCTGCTCGTCAACGATCGCGCCATCGGCGCGAATCAGAGCCAGAAATACGTGATGGTCGTCGATGCCGACAACAAGGTGGAACTGCGGATCGTCGATGTCGGCCAGATCCACGAAGGGCTGCGCGAAGTGTTCGCGACGCGCACGGTGACCGAGGAAGGCGCGCAGGGCAAGAAATCGCAGAAGGAAGTCGTGATTTTGAAAGCCACCGATCGCATCATCGTCGATGGCTTGCAACGCGCCCGCCCCGGGACGGTCGTGGCGCCGACCCTGGTCGACATGACGACATTGCTCGTCGCCCCGAAAACCGCCAAGTGATTTCGCCCGTTCCGGTCCGCTCCCTGCTTGTCGCCTGAGAAGGAAAGCCATGGCTCGTTTCTTCGTCGACCATCCTGTCTTCGCCTGGGTGGTGTCGATCGTCATCGTGATCGCCGGTTTGGCCTGTCTGGCTAAGCTGCCGATCGCGCAGTATCCGCCGATCGTGCCGCCCACGGTGCAGGTGACGGCCAGCTATCCCGGCGCCAGCGCCCAGACTCTCGCCGACACCGTCGCCCAGCCGATCGAAGAGCAAGTCAACGGCGTGGAAGGCATGATCTACATGTCGTCCACCTGCACGAACAACGGCCAATACACCCTGATCGTCAGCTTCGACGTCGGCACCGACATCCACACCGCCCTGATGCTCGTGCAAGTGCGCACGCAGCTCGCGATGCCGCAACTGCCCAGCACGGTGCAAAGCCAGGGGGTGAACGTGCAAATGAAGTCTCCCAATATTCTCCTTACGGTGAATTTGTATTCGCCCGACAATCGCTTCGATTCGCTGTACCTGAGCAACTACGCCCAAATCAACCTGTTCGACGAACTGTCGCGCATCAAGGGCGTCGGCCTGGTGACGGTTCTGGGGCAGCGGCAGTACAGCATGCGCGCCTGGCTCGATCCGCAAAAGCTCTCGTCGCTCGACTTGACCGCCGGCGAAGTCATTCAGGCGATTCGCGAGCAAAACGTCGACGTCGCCGCCGGCAACATCGGCCAGCAACCCGTCCCGCAAGGGCAGAACTATCAACTCGTGCTCAACACCCTCGGCCGGCTCACCACGCCCGAGCAATTCGGCAAGATCGTCGTCAAAGTCGGCCAGCAGGGGCGGATCGTGCATCTGCGCGATGTCGCCCGCGTCGAGCTAGGCGCGCAAAATTCGGATCTCGACTGCGTTCTCTCCGAAACGACCGACGGCGCCGTCAAACATTATCCCTCCGTCGGCATGGCGATTTTTCAACTGCCTCAGGCGAACGCTCTGGATGTCGCCGAAGCCGTGATCAAGAAGATGGATACCCTGAAGAAACGCTTCCCCGCGGGGCTCGATTATGGCATCCCGTACGACACCACGCCGTTCATCCGCCAATCGGTCGGCAATGTGCTCACGACCATTTGGGTGGCCGCCATTCTCGTCATCATCGTCGTGCTCGTCTTCCTGCAAGACTGGCGAGCGTTGCTGCTCCCCATGATCGACATCATCGTCTCGCTGATCGGCACGTTCGCGGTCATGGCTCTCTTGGGCTTTTCGCTGAACAACCTGTCGCTCTTCGGTCTGGTGCTGGCGGTGGGCATCGTCGTCGACGATTCGATCGTCGTCGTCGAAAACATCGAACGCTGGATGGGTAAGGGACTGCCGGCCCGAGACGCGACGCTGAAAGCCATGGCGGAAATCACCGGGCCGATCATCGGCGTGACGCTGGTGCTTAGTTCGGTGTTTATCCCGACGGCGTTCATGCCGGGGCTCACGGGGCAGTTCTTCCAACAATTCGCCCTCACCATCGCCTGCTCGGCCATCATCTCCGCGACCAACGCCATGACGCTCGCTCCGGCCCGCGCCGTCGCCTGGATCAAGCCGCACAACGCCGAGGAAAAAAGCAAGGAAGAAGCCCTGCCCCGCCTGGCGTATGTGCTGCTGTTCGGCATCCTGGCGATCAGCTTCTTGAGCCCGCTCGTGATGCCGCATCTGAAAGGCATGCCGTCGGAAAAGATCCGCACGGCCCTGGCGTGGGCCATCGCTTTTACGCCGGGAGCCATCGCCGGCTGGTTCCTGTATCGGCCGCTCAATCGGCTGCTCGCGGTCGTGTTCGGCATCTTCAACAAGTTCCTCGACGCCGTGACGGGGGTTTACGAAGGCATCGTCAGTCTGTCGCTGCGGCTGTGCATCATCGTCCTCATCGGCTATGTCGGCTTGATCGGCCTGACGGTCTTCGGCTTCACGACGTCGCCGACCGGCTTCATCCCCGAACAGGATCAGGGCTATTTGCTCTGCAACGTGACGCTGCCCGATTCGGCGTCGGTCCAGCG
>JBAXFO010000212.1:0-7405 GCA_037139885.1 Planctomycetota bacterium | reverse complement strand
AATCGCGGCCGGGGCGTTTTCGTGCTTGATGTCCTGGGGAGTGACGACGCGCAGCGTCCGAAACGCATTGCCCGCCACGAGCAGGCGCGCGTTCGGGCTCCATGCGAGGGCCTGCGTCCAGGGCATATCGATTGTTTTGACGCGCTGGCCCGTCTCGGCGTTCCAGACGCGGATGGGATCGTCGCCGCCGCCCGCGACGAGAGCGACCGCATCGGGAGCGTCAGGAAACGCTCCCTTGGGCGCGAACGTCAGACACTGAATCCGGCTGCCATGGCGCAGGAGATCGGAGCCGAACGTCTTGCTGGGCAGCGACGACAACGCCAGATCGCCCTTGGCTGGCTGCTGAGCTTCAAGAATCAAGCCGCCCAGCGAAAAAACCGTCAACAGACCCAGCGTTGCATGCCGCCACAGCATAAACCTCTCCGTATCGATTTGTCGCGAGCGATCTGATCAGGATATCACTGGAACGACGATCCGGAAGCGGAAAAGGTTTTCGGTGTCATTGGTTAACCGCGCGCAAGAACGTTTTCGTAGGGTGGGTTGAGCCAGCAGGCGAAGCCCACCAAGAGGTGCACAAACCGGATCCCATTTCGGCCATCGAAACGAGGCGAGATTCGGAACCTTTCGGTGGGCTTCGCTCCGCTCAACCCACCCTACAAAAACGTTCGCAATGGAATTAACCCATCAACCCCAGATCGAACACCGACGACAGCGTGCGCCACGTCCACCAGGCTGCGGAGCGGTATTCGCAGTGGATTTTCACCTGGGCCATGGTGTTGGTGCAGACAGCTTCGTCGGGGTCGTCGAAGGTGACGGGGACGAGGTAAATTTGGCCCTGGGGGATGAGCTTTTGGCTGGCGGTCGGGGGACGGACGGCGATGTGGCCGCCGCCGCGGCTGGAAAGGGGCAGCGGGATTTCCTGGGCTTCGGATTTGGGCAGATCGTGGGGGGCCACGCTTCCTTTCCACAGACTGCCGACTCGGCCTTGCACGCGGATGGTGGCGGGGATGGTGCGGCTGTTGTTGTGCTGTTTGAATTCGTCGCGCATCGTTTTCATGTCGGCGGGATGGACGGGGAGCAGCACGCGCAGCTTGCTGCGGTCGCCGATGCTGCAAAACGGCGCGTCCTGGCCCCGTTCCCAGGCTCGGCCCACTTCGTCGATATTGGGCAGACCCACGACGACCCCGGCCCGGGGCGCTCGCAAAACCAGATGCGATCGCTCGATCATGATCGCTTCGAGCCCCACTTCCGCGAGTTTCTTTTCGCCGAGCGCTTGCTGCACCGATTGCTTGAGGCGTTCCTCGTCGCGCGGGTCGCGCGCGCCGAAACGCTTTTCTTCGTAAAGTTCGAGGAGCTTCTGTTTGGTGGCGATCGTCGCCTTGGTCTCGATCATTTTCTTGTCGAGCTCGAGATTTTCGAATTCCGCCAGCACTTTGCCCGCCGCGACCGTTTCGCCCTCTTTCACGTGCACCTTCTTGAGCACGGCATCGGTGGCGACGAACATTTGCGTGACGTGTTCGGGATGGAACTGCACGACGCCGTGATCGCGGATGCGGGTCACGGGCAGGGGGACGAGGAAGAAGCCCAGGATCAGGAGAGCGCCGACGAAGGCGGTCACCAGCAAACGGCCAGATTTCATGTCGGGAAGCCTCCCACGACGGACCAGATTTTTTCCCATGCGATAGAGCGGCCAGCCGACCATCGAGGCGAGCGCTCCCAGGGCGAGAATATTGCTGACGATTTCGAGTTTGTACGGCGCGAGAAAGCTCGCCATGAATTGCAAGATGAAGAACGTCACCACCCAGCGATAGACGTAGCTCACGACGGCATAGATGAGGAAGAGAACCTTCCGCCCCGGCTCCATGTACGGCTCCGGCTGCGTCTCGATGCCCATGCAAACTTCTTGAAACAGATTGCTGATGTAACGATTGGCCCGGTCGCGCAGGTTCGGGATTTCGAGCCAGTCGGCCAAGACGTAATAACCGTCGTAGCGCATGAGCGGATTGCCGTTGAAGACGATCGTGCTGACCGAGCAGACGATCATCAGGCTGAGGCTCAGGTTGTTGATGAACGGTTGGCTGGGCGTATTCCACCACACGAAGGTCGCGAAGGCGGCGATCATCATTTCGACATAGATGCCGGCGGCGCCGATGATGATGCGGTGCCATTTGTTCGGCAACGTCCACGAATCCGACACATTGCAATACATGGCGGGCGACAGACACAAAAGCAGGAAGCCCATCTCGTGGACTTCGCCGCCGAACGCCTTACAGGAAAGCCCGTGCCCGAATTCGTGGATGATCTTGACGACCCCCAGGGCGATCCAGAGGTAGATCGCCGTCTTGAAACTGAAAAATTCATGGTACGACGGCAGCTTGCCCATGAACGTTTCGAAGTGCGTGGCCACGAGCCCCACGGCCGCGCCCATGACGGCCAGGCTCAGGAACAAAAACCAGACCGTGAAGATCCAACTGAAATATTTGAGCATGTACGTCAAGATGCGGTCGGGATCGATGACCGGGATCTTGATGTACAAGATGTTCGTGAACATCTGGACGAGCTCGCTCTTGCGCCGTTTGCTGCGGCGCTCGAAAAGCAGCGTGCCCGCTTGCGGCGATTCGTTTTGCACGAGGCCGGCGGTGAGGAGCTGTTGGCCGAAGTGTTCGAGATCTTCGAGCGTGAGGCGATCGGGGCGGAAGCGGCCTTCGAACGCCTTCTGGGCGTCGTCGAGCGTGTGCTTGCCGTCCATCAGACCGAGGAGGAAGTATTCTTGTTCCTTGAAGCGGTAGTAACGCAGGCTGACGGGGTCTTTGACCACGTAATACGAGCGGCCTTCGTAACGCTGCGGCGTGATCGAGAGATCGGGGCGTATGCGCAGGCGGACGTATTTCCGCCGTTCCAAGTCGCCTGATGCAGCCGGTATCGCCATGGTTGGATCTATGTAAGGAGGTTATTTTGATCCCCAACGCCGCTCCGAACCGGAATGCCGCATTCCGTCGTGTGTGACCCAAGCCGGCCCCTTGGGGGTCGAAGCAACCGGGATTCGCACAAATCTCGACGGCCCCCAAGAGGCCGGCTTGGGTCACACACGTCCTGTCGGACGATTTTTGTGTGGAGCGGATGATTCCCCTAATCGATCACGATCGTCACCGCCTGGCCCGGGATCAGGCGGCCGTCGTTGGGAACATTCACGCCGATACGGACTTGCTTCGTTTCGACATTCTGGCTGATCTGCGTCAGTTCGACGTTTTGGATGCCGAAGTTTTGCACGTCCGCCCGCGAGGGGAGGGGCCAGAGATAGACGACGCCGTCTTTCGCACCGGAGATGGCGAAGGGGGCGTCGCCTTCTTTGTTCGGATCGAAGAATGCGGCCGAGGTTACGTTCGAGCGTTCGCTGGTGACGAACTGGCTGAGTTCGAAGCCGCGTTTGCCGTCGGTCGGGGCCTTCCAGAGTTGGAGGCGGCCTTCGGAGCCGCCGGCCGTCAAAACGAGCGAAGCGTCGGGGGAAAACTCGGCGAGCGTGTCGAACGGGATCGTGCCGAGCGGGTTTTGCATCGTGGCCACGGCCCGGCCGTCGGGAGCCAAAAATTGGAGCGTCTTGCCCTGATCGAAGAGCAGGGTGCTGCCGTCGCGGCTGACGCCCAGAGCGCCGATCGAACCGCTGCGGCCCGCGATGGGTTCGCTGACGAGCACGGCGCCTTTTTCATGCAGCGACCAGATCCGCAACGTGTTGTCGCGGGCGGCGGTCACGAGCGTGCATTGCGGCGTGAAGTGCAGGGCGGTTACCTGGCCGTTGTGCGTCGATGTGGCGCCATGCTCGGCGTCGAAGGTGTAGAGGTGGAAATTTCGCTCGGGAATCTGCGTGTCCCACATGTTGATCGATCCGTCGGTCGAGCCGGTGGCGAAGTAACGGCCATCGGGACTGAACGCGATCGCGGTGATGGCGTCGCCGTGCGAGGTTTCGAGAATCTTGAACGGCTTCGACTGCGTCTCGGGCTTGAAGTTATCGAGATCCCAGACGGCGATTTGGCCGTTGGCGAGCCCGGCCAAAACGAAGTTGGCCTTGGACCCCGCAGGACTGCACGCCAGCGAACGCACCGGCTGCGAGTGCATGAACAACGCGACCGGCCCGGCGAAGCGTTCGCTCCACAGGCAGACCGCTCCATCTTCGCTCGCCGAGGCGGCCAAGGATTCGGTCCGAGTCTGCGCGACGGCGACGGCGTTGATCTCTTTCTTGTGCGACCGCCAGACGCGGAGCGGGCTGGTCTCCCGGAGCGGATCGACGGTGACCTTCTTGCCCAGAGCGAGGCGGTTCGAGAACTGCATTTCGACGAGGCCTTCGGCGGTCAAGCGGTCGATGGCGTAAAGATGCACGACGGGTTCGAGTTCCTTGACGGCTTCGCCCGTGCGTTTGTAGATGGTCTTGACGATGCTGGAGCGGACGGGGAGGCGATTGGTGATGTAGTGCTGACCGAGGAGGAGTTTTTCCCGAGTCAGTTCGATGGCCGCCACCTTGGCCGCCTCGCGTTTGGCCACGGCTTCGCCCCAGGTTTTGACGGCGGTCAGCTTGGCGTCGCTCAGATCCTGTTCGGCGATGACTTTCTGGGCAAAGAGGCGAACCGCCACTTCGAGACGTCGTTCCGCTTCGATGTGGATCTTGCTGGCCGACACCTCTTCGGCTTCGGCGGCGCCGAGCTTCACGCTCTGGGCCCGAACGGCGTGAACGGCCTTGGCGGGATTGACGAGGCCCACCATCGCATCGGCGTCGATGACGTCGCCTTCGTTCAAGCGGCTGTAAAGCTTGTAGTGTTTCGAATCGCCGACATCGACGAGGGCGGTTTGAATCTTGCCTTGCAGGAAGGGGGCGATGCCCGCGACCTGCACGGCTCCTTCGGGGATCTCTTGGCCGATGAAAAGGAGTTGGCCGGGGAGTTGGGCCGAGGCGTCCATCTTCTCGACGGCGCCGAGGTTGCCGAGGATGACGACCGGATCGGCGCCATGGCGGGCGATGTTTTCGAGCCGTTTGACGAAGGTTTGCGGCGGATAGAGCGGACCGCCGAATTGCACGGCCGTCGTCGTCGGATCGAAAGTTTTATCCACGTGAACCGCGTCGGGCTTTTTCGTGAAGCCGGGAATGTTTTGCAGGAGATCGAGTTGCCAGGCGATGCCGCCAGCGATGGCCGCCGCGAGCAGAAGGACGGTGAAGAAGCGAAGCATGAGAAAGCTCCAGGCGAAAGCGGAATCGTTCAATGACAAGCCGACGCGTGACGACCGGGGTTGCTAAGAAGCGGTAATATCGCCCCGTTTTCAACCCATCCTCAGCCCGAACGCCTTTAAAAGAAGAACATAACTTTGGCGTACAGAAACTCCCACACCCCATAAAAGAGCGAATAGCCCATCGGGCGATTGCCGCAGCGAACGCGCGAATGGACTTCGGTGCCGCTGACGAGCAGGTTCACTGGGAGTTTCGAATCTTCGGGAATGTCTTTGCCGTCGATGCGCACCCAGGCGCGGACGATCGGTTCGGGTTCGTCGTGGGCGTCGCGGTCGGTGACGGCTTGAGGAGAGATGCGGTCGCGGCGGAGCTTGCCGACATACTTCGCCGTCGGCTCCGAGACAAGCAACAGATCGACGTCGAGTTCCTCGGCGCCATTCTTCGTGGTGTACGCCTTGAGCACTTGGCCGATGTGCTTCTGCGGAATCTTGAGTTCGATTTCCCAGTCGCCGAGTTTTGGATTGTTCGGGTTGGCGTTGCCGATGCGCAGGAGCGGTTCGTTCGGCTTGACGGACTTGCGTTCGAGGGTTTCGCGGAAGTCGGTCGAGAGGATGATGCCGGAGATGGGGGCTTTCACTTCGAAAATGCCCGGGCTTTCGACTTTCGAATTCGTGCGGTCCAGAATCTCCTGCCGTTCCTGGCTTTTCACATTCTTGATCGCCTCGGCTTCGAGTTTGCGGAAGGCGGCGTCACGGCCTTCGGATTCCGTTGCAGGTCGAATGCTGGCCGATTGAATGGTGGCGTTGTGGAGTTCGATTTCTTTGTTCAGCTCGCGAATCTTGCGGGCGAGTTCGGGGTCGTAAAGCGTGATGATCGGCGTGTCTTTCTTCACGTACGACCCGGGCTTGAGATACGACGGGAAGCCGAGAATCTGGCCGGGAACGGGGGAGTAGGTCGTCGTTCGCTCCTGGGGCAGCAGTTGACCGTTGGCCGTCATCTTGAGCGGATACGGCATGAAGATCATCACCATGAGGAACGCCACGACCCCAATCGCGCTGGCCGTGATGATCGCCTGGGTCTTGCCGCCGAGGCCGTCTTGCAGCTTGGCGATCGGCATCCACAAGAACCGCATGGGAATGCGGCGATGTTCGGCGGCATTGTAAAGGGCAGGGGCGGCATGCCGGGTGATGACATCGAGGCGGGCGAACTGCTGCTCCTGGTTCGTCGAAACTTCGAAGCACTCCATGAGCAAGGCGGAGCGGGCTTTCGCTTTGTTCTTGGTGTCGCGTTCGTCGAACAAGGGCTGAACGACGAGCAGCTTGCAATTGCTTTCCGAGAGATATTCGTCGAGGGCTTTGTAAACCTTCGGCGGCAGCGAATCGTCTTTGACGCCGGTGAAGACGAGCTTTTCGCCCCATTCGATGATCGAATCGAACAAGGCCTTCATGAGTTGCACGAGGTTCGAGCGTTTCTCGACGACATCGGCCCCGCTGATGGCGACGACGGTCGTACTCGGCTGCCGAATGGCCACGCTGACGCGGTCCGCCTCCAGCATGCGGCGGCCTTCGTTGACGATCAGGTACGCGGCTTCCGTGGGATTGAGCGTGCCGTGAATTTGCCGTACGAAGGTTTCGAGCTGGACCCAGATTTGTTCCTTGCCGACCATCTGCCGCAGCTGATGATTGCGGGTGTACGCGGTGGCGTACGCGGTCATGCGGACGATGAAATTGAGGAAGCCGCGTTGGGCTTCGATGCCGCGATTGGGGTCCTGCCAGATTTCGATGAGGCCGGTGAGGTTTTTGTCGTTGATGACCGGGGCCATGAGGATGATGAGATCGGTCGGATTGCCCGGGGCTGCGAAGTTTCCCTCGGCGGGGCCGATGCTCGAATGCGGCATGATGAGCGCGGGCTGCGCCTTGGCGGCCGACTGACGCAGCAATTCGTCGTGCATCGCCCGCGCCTGCTCGGAGCGATCGATGCCGACTTGCCGCATGTTGATCTGATATTGAAGCTGGAGATTGCCTTGCTGGGTGCGCGTCCACACGGCTCCGGCGGGCGCGGCGATGGCGGTCATCACGCGCTGGAGAAACTCGCCGTAAAAATCGGTTGGGGAGAGTTCCTTATCGGCGATTTGGGCGATTTCTTCGGTGAGGCGGCGCGCGAGGAAGGCGCCAACGACTTCAAGCTGAG
>JBAXFO010000211.1:0-7422 GCA_037139885.1 Planctomycetota bacterium | reverse complement strand
GGCCCCACAGGGCGACTTCCAGCAATGAATCCACATCACCACCCCGTCCTTCCACAGCCATTGTTAGGTTCATGCAGAGCGCCGCGCCGGCGCCTGTCTCAGGATGCACGACAGCTTGCAGCAAGCTTGTGGCCAGTCCAGTGCTGACCAGGCGTTTCAGACGAGGATAGGGCAACTCCATTCTCGCAGGCAGGTGCATGCGCCTCGCTCGCCCTGCGCCTAGCGGAACCAGGCCCTGGTTCCGCCGGTCGCTCGCTTTGGGCTGCAAAATTACTGCCCCTTCGCCTTGCGCGCCTTGTATTCGGCGATCATCTTCGCCGGGGCTTCGTTGAACGCATCGCGGCAACCCGTGCAGCACACGTAATAGGTGGCTCCGCTAAAGCTCACCGCCATCGTCCCCAGGCCGCCCGTGACAACGCATTCCGGCCCCTTTGCCCCCCCCGCAGCCACGCCGAACGATTCGCCTTCCTTCGTGTAGGCGATCTGGTAGTCCTTCTTGTACAAAGTGCGGTCGGCCGGCTTTGTCGAAAATGTGTAAACAAGCCGCACACCGCCGGCAGCTGTATTCATCTTCACCTGCTCGACATCCTTGGTGTCAGGATTCACGCGTTCCAGAGTGAGCGTCCCCTTCTTCAGATCGCCGAGAAAAATCGCCTTGGCGTCTTTCTTGTCGAGAAGGGTGAACTGAAACTTCCCCTTCGGCGAAAGGAAGCGAAGCTCGCCTCCCTTATAGAGCTTGCTGTCGGGCATATCGACGGACATCCAGACGTCTTTGCCCTTGAAACGCCAGCTCCAGTTCGCCGATTCCTTCCAGCTGGTCGTCCCCTTGTCGACAGCGCCTTTCCAGCCGCCGATGAATTCCTGCACTTCTTGAAGCGCTTCCTTGGGGTCGTCCCCCTTCTCGGCGGCCTCGGACGTGGAGTAAACGACGAACGCGGCAACGGCCAGTTGGAGGAGTCCGACGGCGAGCGACGTGATGAAAGTTCGGGAATGCGATCTCATGAGTATCCTCAAAGGATTGAAGGCGGCGGGAATACGGTGAATCTTTTATATCCGGGTTGCGGGCGGGTTGCAACATTTCCTCAAGGGCTTGTGCGGAGTTCTCGGGCTTTCTTGCGAACACGGATGCGTTCATGCACCTGCCCGGTAGGCTACCAACCCACTGGTCCGGCCGGGGCGGAATCCCTTGTTTGGAGGGTTATCACGGCGTTTCGAGCAAAAACAGAGTCGTATTCGCGTTGCCGGCCGCCAGAGATTTACCATCGGGCGAAAACGCCAGACTCAAAACGCTGCTGGCTCGGTCTTGCAGGGCTGCGGCGAGGTCCCAGCGGCGCAGTTCTTCGCCCTTGGCCAGGTCCCAAAGCTTGATCGTGTTCTCGGTATCGAGCGTGGCGAACCGTTTGCCGTCAGGGCTGATCATGACGGCGTTGATGCGGCCCGGATGAGCCTTGAACGATTTGACGAGTTCTTTCTTCGTGGCGATGTCCGCGATTTTGATGTCGCCCTGTTCGCTCGAAACGACGATCGTTTTGGCGTCCGGCGTCAGGGCGAGGTCGGCCACGGCGATTTTCTCGTCGAAGAAAAACCAGTCTCCTCCTGGAATCGGCGTCGGCGGCTTCTTGTCGAGGTCCCAGATGCGGACGCTGCCGTTCGCCGCCCCGGTCGCCGCACGCCGGCCATCGCCGCTGAAGCACAACGAGTGCACTTTCCGCCCCTGGTCGGTCACCGTGAATTTTTCGTTGCCTTCCAGATCGTAGCTGGCGAGGGAGGTGTAGCGATTGTCGCCGGGAATCCACATGAGCAGCGTCTTACCGTCGGGCGTCACCGTCACCAAAGGCGACGCCGCGACGACATTCGTGAAACTCTGCTGCCGGGTCGCCGAGCGGGGCTCTTCCTTGCCCGTCGCGGGGTCCCAGAAACGCAGCGACCGATCGACGCTGCTGGAAACGAGCGACTTGCCGTCGGGCGTGAAGGCGAGTGCGATGACATTGCTGGTGTGCCCGCGAATCGTGGTCAACTCCGCGCCGGTCACGCGGTCCCAGATCTTGATCGTCCGATCGCTGCTCCCCGACGCGATCTTCGAACCATCGGGGCTGAACGCGACGGTGTCGACCGTCCCCGTGTGTTCCGGCAGCATCGGCAAATCGCGGCTCGTGATCTCCCAGATTTTGACGAGGCGATCGACGCTGGCGGAGACGACGTAGTAACCGTCCTTGCTGAAATTCGCCGACGCGACCCAATCGCGATGCCCGCGATACGTTTGCAGTTCTTTGCCGCCATCGCTTTCGAGCTTCCAAAGTTTCACCGAAAGGTCGGCTCCGCACGAAACCAAATGTTGGCTGTCCTTGCGAAACGAGACGCTGCTCAAGGGGCCGGTATGGCCCGTGAGCATGACGGGATCGGCTCCGGGGCTGTCGACGCTCCAGACCCGCACGATCATGTCCGCTCCGCACGACGCCAGCGATTTGCCGTCCGGGCTGAACGATAAGCCGCTGACGGCGATGCCGTGGGCCGGCCAGCGCGCGATGGCTTTGCCGGAAATCTCGTAAAGCCCGATCGTCTGATCGACATTGCCGACGGCGAACTTCGTGCCGCTCGGATGCACCGCGATCGCCGAGACGACGGAGGTCTGCCCCGCGAGATTCAAGATTTCTTTACCGGTCGAAAGATCCCAAACTTTGACGGTGCGGTCGGCGCCGCCGCTAACCAGCTTCGTACCATCCGCGGCGATCTCGAAGCTGGTGATGGTGCCGCTGTGCCCGGTGAGATCGCGAACGTGCTTGCCCGTGACGGCGTCCCAAATTTTGAGCATATGATCCGCCCCGGATGAGACGATCGACTTGCCGTCGGGCGTGAATTGGGCCATGGTCGCGGAGCCGGTGTGGCCTGTCAAAACATGTTTGGCCTGGGCCGCCGATCCGACATCCCAAACGCGCACGGTCTGATCGCCGCTCGCCGACACGATCTGCTTGCCATCGGGGCTGAAGGCGGCCGACCAGACCGGCGCGGTGTGCCCGGCATAATCCCTGGCCTGCAAAACGATGTCAAAATCCCAGAGCCGCACCATGCAATCGGCCCCCGCGGAGGCGATTTGCAGCCCCCGCGGATGCAAGGCCAACGACCGGATCGCTCCCGCATGCCCACGCAAGGCGCTCACGACCTGACCGGATTGCAGATCGATCATGCGTAGAATGCCGTCCGTCGCGCCGGCGATCAGCGTCTTGCCGTCGGCCGAGGTCATTGCACAAAGAAAATGATCGTCCGCCGACGGATTGTTCACGACTCGCTTCGGCGTGCTCACCTGAAACGCTTGGCCGACTTGCGGAGCCGCGTACACCTTGACGCCATCGGCCCCGCAACGAATCAAAAACGCATCATCGCCCGAAAACGCCACGCACGACACCGGGCCGGAGTTGTCCTGCTGGGCCCAAAATTCCGGCTCGTTCGTGTTCTCAATCACTTTCGGGTAGGAATAAAGGCGTATCGAGCCATCCGCAACGCCGACCGCGAACGTGTCCCCCTTGCCGTTCATGGCCACCGAATTGACTTGCAGGCGGAAATCTTGGATCGTACGCTTGCGTTCGCCGCTGGCGACATCGGTGAGCGTCACATAGCCGCTCGTGCCCCCTGCCTTGCCGGAATGTCCCGCGAGCAGCGTTTTGCCGTCGCGGCTGAACGCCAAAGCATTGACCGAATTGCCCGGCCCGGGGATCGTCCGCAGGGCTTCGCCCGTGTCCACGTTCCAGAGATGCACGTCCGGTTCGAGCCCCGCCGACGCGATCGTTTTGCCGTCGGGGCTGAACGCGATGACACGCACCTGATCGGTATGCTTCGTGTACGCCCGCGCCTCCCGGCCATTGCCGAGATCCCAGAGCTTGACCGTGCGATCGGAGCTGCCGGTCGCCAGATATTTGCCGTCGGGGCTGAACGCCGCCGCCGTGACTTCCATGCCGTGTCGCAAACGGAAGTTGCCGAAGACACGCACCACATGCGGCGGCAGCTTCGTCGGCAGATAAGGCAGCTGCCAGCGCGCCTGCCGATAGAGTTCGACGGCTTGAAAAAATCGCCCCCCCGCCTCGGCCGTCACCGCCCGAGTCGCAAGTTCCTCGGCACGCTCGACCAAGCCCGGCAAGAAGAACTTCGGCGCCCCCTCGGCGAGCGCCTTCGCCTTCTCCTCGGCGAACTTGCCCTGCAAGACCTTGACATCGGCCGCGGTCGGCGTCTGCCCCATGATCGGTCGCCCGATCAACAAGGCGAAGAAAAGGACGATCGTTCGCTTCATTGCATCAACCCCGAATCGTGAACGGCCGTTCATCGCTCGACCATTTTTCCCGGCCAGGCGGAATACTCCACCGGTATCGTATCCCAAAGAGTAGACGAATCGCAAGAAACTCTTGAACCCGAGTTCTCCGAATGCGTACAATTTGATGTGAGGGGAACGAAATCATTTGGTACGGGAGATCACCATGTCTTACGGATACGATTTGTCGACACCGGTCGCCTACGCTCGGCCGGATGAGCGGGCCGCCTTTGTGCGTCGCACGTATTTGCACCTGGCCGGAGCGATCCTGGCGTTCGTCGCTGTCGAAGCCGCGATCTTTTCATTCTTCGGCACCCAAAACATCATGCGATTCATGATGACTTACCTGCAAAGCGGTTGGTCGTCGCTGTTGATCATGGGAGCGTTCATTGGTTCGGGCTACCTGGCGCGGAGTTGGGCTCAATCGCGAACCTCGATGGCGATGCAATACACCGGCCTTGGCCTCTATGTCCTCGCTCAGGCCCTGATCTTCGTACCGATTTTGGCGGTGGCCAACGCTTATCCCCAATTTCAGGGCGTCATTCCGATGGCCGGAATCCTGACCCTGTGTCTCTTCGGCGGCCTGACGACGGCGGCGTTAGTGACGCGGAAGGACTTCTCTTTCCTCGCGCCGATCATCTCCATCGGCGGCTTCCTGCTCCTGGGCGTCATCGTCGTTTCGATGATCTTCCCGAACTTCATCGGTCTGGGGCTGTGGTTCTCGTTCCTCGCGGTCGGTTTGGCGGCAGCGGCCATTCTCTACACCACGTCGAACATCATTCACCACTACTCGCTCGACATGCACGTGGCGGCCGCTCTCGAATTGTTCGCCGCGGTGGCGATGTTGTTCTTCTACATCCTCCGCATCCTGATGCAGCTTCGCAGCCGTTAACGTCGGCTCGATTTCGACTCACCCGCGGGGAGGCTTCGGCCTCCCCGTTTTAGTTCCATGGGCTCGCCGCGACGTGGCCTCCCCTTGAACGTGGGCCGTGAATTCGGGACACTAACACGGTGCCGCCTCTTCCAACCGCGCGGGAATCGTTCATGAAGCTCATCGTGGCCATCATCCAACCGCACAAACTTGAAGCCGTCAAGGAGGCTCTCAACAAGGTCGAGGTCTTTCGCCTCACGATCGTCGATGTTCAGGGCTTCGGCCGGCAGAAAGGGCACTCGGAAGTTTACCGAGGACATGAATTGACGGTGAACCTGGTCAACAAGGTCCAGCTGCAAATCGCGGTCAACGAAGACTTCGTCGAACCGACCGTCAACGCCATCATGGAAGCGGGCCGCACCGGGCCTGAAGGACGCATCGGCGACGGCAAAAT
Organism: Planctomycetota bacterium; assembly: GCA_037139885.1. GTDB lineage: Bacteria > Planctomycetota > Planctomycetia > Gemmatales > Gemmataceae > JAIEPT01. The sequence continues at coordinate 1,797 of JBAXFO010000211.1, read as the reverse complement.
TTTCATCCTCCCCATGGAAGACTGCATCCGCATCCGCACCGGCGAACGCGGCCCGGAGGCCATATGAGCGCCCCCGGCCTCTCCCCCGGCCTGCTGCTGGCGGACGACTTCCTCTTCATCTCGCGCGTGCAAGGCCATGCCCGGGCTTTAGGGCTCGACGTCCAATCGATCCGCACACCCGAAGCCTTACTCACCCGGGCCGCGGAAACCAAACCGCCTTGCGTTCTGCTCGACGTTCACGTCGCCGGCGCGAAGATCGCGGAGCTGGTTCCCGCCCTGAAAGCTCTCGCCCCGCCGCCGCAGGTGATCGCGTACGGCTCCCACGTCGCCGCCGCGGCCTTGCATCAAGCTCGTGCGGCGGGTTGCGATCTCGTGCTGGCGAATAGTCAGTTCGTCGAACGTCTGCCGACCGATTTGGCCGCGTGGATGGCGCGCTCCTGAAGTCGGCGCCCGCAGTTCGCCCACTCCAAACGCCAGACGCCCGCGAAACCCAAAGGTTTCGCGGGCGTCTGGATATCTCGGCGCGAGAAGCGAGGACTATTCCTTTTTCTTCTTGCGTTCGAAGACGCGGACTTCGGTGATGTTCTTGTCATCGGCATCGGTGACGATCATCACGAAAGCGCCAGCCTTGACGGCTTCATTCTTGAGGCCGCCTTCGAGAGCTTCGCCCGCTTCGACTTTCTTCGTCTCGGGGTTGAACTTGCCTTTGACGACCTTGACGCTGGCGGCGGCGGGCATGGTCACTTCCTCGCCCTTTTCGCCTTTCTTCGCACCCTTAGTAAAGGTGACCTTGTTGCCATCCACGCTCTTGATCGCGCCACGATATTCGGCGCCGACAACCAGCCCCACGCTCAACGTCACCATCACAACCATCGCAAGCAACTTACGCATCGTTCCAACTCCTGGAGAATTTCCCCCCGCGATCCGGCAACCGACAAACGCGTCGGCCGGATCTCGGTTCGTCACGGCGAAGTTTATCGCGCTGGCAAGCAAGTCGATAGAGCGAAAGCTCAAGCCATTTCGTTTCTCAGAATTTCTTCATCTGCGATTCCTTCGTCTCGTGCGGTTTTGCCTTACCCCGCACTGATCGGCTTGGTGGTTTGCGAGCGAATGACCAAATAAGAAAGTTACGTGATGGGGGTCCAAACCTTCCACGCCGCGTTACAGCGAACCGCTCCACCTCAGCATTCCGCTCTTCAAGTCCGTGCCAAAAACGCCCGTTCATCATTTCGCAGAACGGTTACGGTTCGAGCGCAAAGCCAGAGATAAGAACCGTTCGCCAAAAGCGACACCAACAGGCTGACGCCGAACTGGACGCGTTGATAGAGATTCGGATCGAGGTCGAACGACCCCAGAATCGACGGCAGCGACGGATTGACCGGTGTCGTCACCAGCCAAATCGCCATCACGATAAAAGCTAATCGTCGCAAAAAACCATCGCCCAACAAGGCGCCGATCGTCGCATGAAACAGCATCCAAGAGACGATGGAACCAATGCCGAACATCACTGCGATCGAACCGACGGCAATCAATGGGGCGCCGTAGATTCGAAAAATGTCGGCAGGGTTCTGGGGAGGTGGTGGTTGATTGGGTCCCATTTGCGCGGCCTGCCAGCCCACTACACCGCCAGCCGCGCAAAGCGCGACGCCAAATAGCACGCCCAACACGATCGTTGTGATCGCGTATCGCCTTGCCGCGGGAGCGGGCGCGGTGCAGCACATGCAGAAGCCAACAAACATCGTGATGCACATAATGACCATCAGGCACCACATTCCCGCCAAGACGCCCATGACCGCG
>JBAXFO010000210.1:0-7430 GCA_037139885.1 Planctomycetota bacterium | reverse complement strand
GTATTTACTGTCGGCATGGAAGGTTCGGGTGTTGGTCGAGCGGAAGGTCGCCGTCGATGTCGCGGTCGTCGCCCAGCGTGAACAACTCAAGCCTCTTTTTTTGACGCGCTGGGTGAAGGCGATGTCGGCCGGCAAGCCGTTGCCGCTCATGACGGACTGGCAGGTTGCGGCCGACATGGCGACGAAGGACGCCCTCGCAAAACCCGGCGAGATCGAGACGCCCGCGTTGCTCGCGGAACAGACCTCGAAACTCGCGAAGCAGATTCTCGTTGCCGCTCAGGAACTCGAGCGCATCGAGGAATCCAAGGGGAATCTGAATTCCCTGGCAGCGGAGCGTCAGACCCTTCTCAAAGTGTTTTTGCTCAACGATGGCGCCGTCTTCAAAGTCAACGGCTCCGATGTGATTCCCTACCTCGCCGCGGACCAAAAGAAGCGCTACGACGAGCTCGCTGCCGAAGTTCAACAACTGAAGAACGCGGCGCCTCCCATGCCGTCGAAATCACCCGGCGTCAGCGGCGGCGGGCAGGCAATGCAGATCAACATTCGCGGCAATCCCGAGCAGCTTGGCCAGGTCGCGCCGCCGGGCTTCTTGCAAGTTCTACGGCCGGCCGGTTCGCCGCCAGGCAAATCCTTCGACCGGCTGGAGTTGGCCAGCGCGATCGCCAGTCGCGACAACCCGCTGACGGCTCGCGTCTGGGTCAATCGCGTCTGGCACTATCACTTCGGCCGCGGCATCGTCGGGACGCTCGGCAATTTCGGCCACCTCGGCGATCGTCCCTCGCATCCTGAGCTTCTTGACACGCTCGCGGTGCGCTTCATGGAATCGGGCTGGTCCACCCGGTGGCTGCACCGGGAAATCATGTTGTCCGCTGCCTACGGACTCAACAGCGCCGGCGACGCCAAGAACGACGCCAAAGACGCGGACAATCTCTACCTCTGGCGAACGGCGCCGCGGCGGCTCGATTTCGAAGCATGGCGGGACAGCATGCTGGCGGTTTCCGGAACGCTCGATCCGCGGGTCGGTGGGCCACCGAAGGCCGCGGGCGAGTTGCACCCCGAAGACCCCACGAACAACCGCCGGACGGTGTATTGTTTCATCAGCAGGTTTAAACCCAACCCGACGCTGATTCTGTTCGACTTCCCCGAGCCCAACGTCACCAGCGAGCGCCGCAACGTGACGACGATCCCGCAACAGCAGTTGTTCGCCCTCAACAGTCCGTTCATCGTGGCCGCGGCGAAGGCGTTCTCGGCCCGGATCGAGAAACAGGAACGCAACGAAGAAGCCCGTATCCGTCTGGCGTGGCGACTCGCGTTCGGGCGGTTGCCGACCGCGCGCGAGGTCGATCTGAGTCAGGCATTCCTCCGGCAAGAAATCGACCCCATGGCGCAGCTCAGCCCCTGGCAGCAGTTGTGCCATTCCCTCCTCACGACGAACGAATTCGGCTTCGTAAATTAAGGACGCCCCCCATGCTCTCCAAGCCTTTCGATCTGGCCAGCGCCGCGGTCTCGCGCCGCGCCATGCTCGCGCAATGCGGTTACGGCATCGGCATGCTCGGCCTCGCGAGTGTGCTGGAAGCCCGCGGCGCATCGCCGGCGGGCCCGCTCGTCGCCCGGCCGCCGCATTTCCCCGCGAAGGCAAAGCGGATCATTCACCTGTGGATGAATGGCGGCCCCTCCCAGGTGGATACGTTCGACCCCAAACCGGCTCTCGCCCGTTACGCCGGCCAGCGCCCCGCCAGCACCGCCCGGCTCAGCACCGAACGACAAACCGGCGGCCTGTTGCCGTCGCCGTTCGCGTTCACTCGGCACGGCCAATCCGGGATCGAGATCAGCGAGATCTTTCCCCACATCGCCAAACATGCCGACGACCTGTGCGTCATCCGTTCCATGTACACCAACGTGCCCGTCCATGAAGCGTCCAACTGGATGATGTTCACCGGTAATGTTCAGCCCATCCGTCCGTCTTACGGCTCGTGGCTGCTCTACGGCCTCGGCACGGAGAATCAGAACCTCCCAGGTTTCATTGTTCTCGGCGAAGGCACACCGGTGAACGGCCCCTCGAACTGGAGCAGCCGGTTCCTGCCGGGAATCTACCAGGGCTGTCAGGTCGCCGTGCCCCGTGACTACCGGCCCAGTGACGTGATCCCGAATCTGAGCAACCGCGCGCTTTCGCCACAGGCCCAGCGCCGCGAACTGGACTTCACGCAAGAACTCAACGCCATTCATCGCGATCGCCTCGGCGCTGAGAATGCCCTGAACGCACGCATCGAATCGCTCGAGTTGGCGTTTCGGATGCAGACCTCGGCAAGCGAGGCGTTCGACATCAGCACGGAAACCGCCTCGACCCAAAACCTCTACGGACTCACGGGCGAAAACGCCAACGCGGCGGTCAACACCAACGGCGGCTTCAGCCGGCCGGTTTTCGCGAGAAACTGCCTGCTGGCTCGCCGACTCGTGGAACGCGGCGTCCGCGTTGTGCAGATTTACTGCGGCAACCTGCAACCCTGGGACACGCACAATAACAACGCCGAAGGACACCGCGGCCTGGCTCAACTGGTCGATCGCCCGATCGGCGGCCTGCTGCACGATTTGAAACAACGCGGGCTGCTCGAAGACACGCTCGTCGTCTGGGGCGGCGAGTTCGGCCGCACTCCCGCATCCGAACAGGGCAACGGCCGCGACCACAACCATTACGGCTTCTCGATCTGGATGGCGGGCGGCGGCGTCAAGCCCGGCCTCGCCTATGGCGCCACCGACGAGTTCGGCTTTCGTGCTGTCGACAATCGCATGCACGTCCACGACCTGCATGCAACCATGCTGCACTTGATGGGCATCGATCACGAACGGCTCACCTACCGCTACAGCGGCCGCGACTATCGATTGACCGACGTTCATGGTCGCGTCGTGCACGATGTTCTGGCGTGATGATTGAATTTGACGTCCGCTGACGATCAATTGGGTGAAGCGATGCGATTCATTTTTGCGATCATGCCACTGCTCTTCTTCAACTCGGCGATCCCAACGGCGCACGCGCAATCGGCGGCCGAGATCGTGCAGCAAACGGGAACATCGAGCGGCCTGTGCGTTCGGTAGGGGTCGACCGATGGTCGGCTCGAAGCCGACCTCGCTCGCCCGGGCCGATTCTCGTTCAGGGCTTCGCGACCGATGCGGCAATCATCCCGAAGGCCCGCGCCGTCTTACAGGCAGAAGGGTTGAGTGGCCTGGCCAACGTCGATCACATTCCGTCGCCCAAGCGGCTTCCCTTTCCGGACAACTACGTCAACCTGTTGATTGCCGATCTCGATCAACTCGCCGATCGGGCGCACACCAGCGACGAGATCGATCGTGTCGTGGCGCCGATGGGTGTCTCGTATGTGGAGCGATCGGGCGGCTCGTGCCAGCCTTGCAAGGCAAGGCCGGGGACGACCGTTGGCGGCGAAAGAGCCCGCTCTACTGGGAGTCCTACCAGGGCCGCACCTGGCAGGTCGTCCGCTTCGGCAAATGGAAAGCGATCCGCTCACCTCTCTTCACCGGCGAAATCCTCCTCTACGACATATCCAACGACCCCGCCGAAAAAGCCAACTACGCGATCCGCCGCCCTGACCTCGCCCGCCACGCCAACAACCTTTTCGACAAACACCATCAACCGGATCCGAACTGGAAGGTTCCGGCACCATAGTTGACGCGCGCGTTGTGGTCGGCCGCCCCATCGGCACTCGACGTCCCAAGTGACGGGAATTGCAGTTTCGCGTGCATTTTCTGCTAAGTTTGTCGTGGCGGGCAAGAAGGTTCTCCACGGGCGTACATTGGATGGCGTGATGCGTTTATTGCTGCCGGTTCTGGCATTGTTGATCGCGGGCGACTTCGCCTTCGGTGGAGACCGCCCCGTCGCGAACCCAGGTTCGGCGTTTGTCCAGACGTATTGCGTGTCGTGCCACGACGCGAAGAGAAAGAAGGGCGATCTCGATCTGAGCCGATTCACGGACGAAGTTTCGTTGCTCGCGGGCCGCAAGGTCTGGTTGACCGCAATCAAGCACGTGCGCGACGGCGAGATGCCGCCCCGCAGCGCGAAGCAACCGACTGCGGAGGAACGGGAAGCTTTCGCCGATGCCATTCGCGGCGTGTTTCGCCGGGCCGACGCCGGCAAGCCGCGCGATCCGGGTTGGGTGACCGTGCGCCGGCTCAACCGGACGGAGTACAACAACACGATCCGCGATCTCTGCATGATCGAGTTCGAGCCTGCGGAGACCTTTCCCGCCGACGACGCCAGCCATGGGTTCGACAATATCGGCGAGGCGTTGTCTCTATCGCCTCTGTTGATGGAACGTTACCTCGACGCCGCGGAGGCGGTGATCGCGCGAACGCTCGTGACGGGAAAAGTTCCTGAACCGGCGGTCCGAGTCGGGTTCACTCAGTTCATTTCCAACGGCACCAAATTGCCCTATCGGATTTTTCTGTTCACCTCCGAGCCCATCGCCGCGAGCTTTCGCCTGGCAGCCGACGGCGACTATCTGTTGCGTCTGGAAGCCCGTCCGACAGACAAGGACGCACCGCCCGCAGAAGTGGCGGTCAGCATCGATGGGAAAGAAGTTCGGCGACTGACGGTCGCGATTCCCGAGAAAGGCGGCAACCCAAAGTTCGAGATCCCTCTCGCGCTGACCAAGGGAAAACGCTCTGTGAGCATTCGCTGGATCAACCCGACCCCGGAGTTGGAAGCGAAGAAGGCGAGCCTGCCGCCCAGCGTCGACGGGCCGAATAGGGACAAATGTTCCGGCCTCGAAATCTACCGAATCGACCTGGTCGGCCCAACCAACAATCCTCCTGAAGGACATCGGCGCATCATGGAGTGCGATCCGAAGGCCGAGCCGGGCGAGCAGGCGCGGCAGATCTTGAAGCGTTTCGCCAGTCGCGCGTTTCGCCGTCCTGCCCAGGTGGACCAAGTGGATCGCTATGTCAAGCTCTACGACCGCTCTCGCGCCGCGGGCCTGAATTTCGAGGCGGCGGTCGGCACGGCCCTGCAAGCGATTCTGGTGTCGCCGAACTTCCTGTTCCGCGTCGAACTGGACGATCGGCCGCTGGCGAAGGAGGCTCGTCCCATCTCGGAGCATGCCCTCGCCAGCCGGCTGTCGTATTTCCTCTGGAGCAGCATGCCCGACGAAGAGTTGCTCGATCTGGCGGCCAAAGGAGAACTCTCCAAGAAGCTCGACGCCCAGGTTCGCCGCATGCTCGTTGATTCGAAATCGGAAGCCTTCGTCGAGAATTTCGCTCCCCAGTGGTTGGGCATCACGGGCCTGGAACGGATCAATCGCGGCGAAAAGTTCGACGTGCTGATGCGCCAGGCGCTGACCCGCGAGACGACGCTCTTCTTCGACGCAGTGCTGCGCGAGAACCGCCCGATCACCGACTTTCTCGACGGCCGTTACACCTTCATCAACGGCCGATTGGCCCAACTCTACGGCCTGGGCCAATACGCCAAGGACAAGAAGGCAGATGCCGTGATTCCCAACCACGCGTTCATCAAGGTGGCGTTGCCGGCCGACGGCGTTCGCGGCGGAATTCTGACGCACGCCAGCGTGCTGACGGTGACCAGCGCTCCCGATCGCACGTCGCCGGTCAAGCGCGGCATGTGGATCCTGGAGAACATTCTGGCCTCACCGGCGCCGCCACCGCCGCCCAACGTCCCCCCGCTCGATGAACCGGCCGATGCCAAGGCGAAAGATGGTTTGACTCTGCGCGCGAGGCTCGAACTGCATCGCGGCAAAACCGAGTGCGCCGCCTGTCACGCCAAGATCGATCCGCTCGGGTTCGCGCTGGAGAAGTTCGACATCATCGGCCAATACCGGGAGACGGATAGTAAGCGAAAGCCGATCGACGACGCCGGTGAACTTTCCGATGGCAGCAAGTTTCAAGGCGCGGGCGGCTTGCGAACGATCCTGGTCCAGCGGAAGGATCAGTTCGCCCGCTGTTTGACGGAGAAGGTGCTCACTTACGGTCTGGGCCGGGGATTAGAGGAGTACGACGGTCCCACGGTCTATGCCATCGCGACGGCACTGGCGAAAGACGATTACCGGTTTCAATCCCTGATTCTCGAGGTCGTCCGAAGCGACCCGTTCCGCCTCAGGCGGGGTGATTCCCAGGAGACGAAATGAACGTGTTTCGCAGCAGTCCGTTGTCGCGACGCGCTGTCCTTCGCGGCCTCGGCGCCTCGATCGCGCTCCCCTGGCTCGAGGCGATGACGCCCCGAAACGTGCTCGCCACGGGAGATGCCATCCGGCTGCCCGTGCGCATCGCGTTCCTCTACGTGCCCAACGGAATTCAGATGACGCAATGGACGCCCACGACCGAGGGCGCGAACTACGAATTGCCCCCGCTGCTCGAACCTCTGACTGGGGTGCGCGAAGACATCTTGGTGCTCTCCCGTTTGGCGGCCCTCGAGGGGCGTCCATTCAGCGATGGGGGCAACCACGCTCCCGCGATGGGCGCGTTTCTGACCGGGGTCCATCCACAGAAGATTCTCCGAAACGGCGTCTCCGCCGATCAACTCGCCGCCGCCCGCATCGGTCACCTCACTCGGCTGCCGTCGCTCGAAATGAGCTGCCATCGCACCGGCAGGCCATTGTGCGATGGCTACCCGTGCGTGATGACCAGCACCATGTCATGGCGTTCTTCCACGCAGCCGATCCCTTCCGAAGGTTCTCCCCGGGCGATCTTCGATCGTCTCTTCCGAAGCGCCAATCGAGACGAACGGCAGAGAAACGACATCCGGCGCAGCATCCTCGACACCGTCCGGGAGGAAGCGACCAGCCTGAGCCGCCGGGTCGGCAGCAACGACCGACAGAAGCTCGAAGAATACCTCACTTCGGTGCGCGACATCGAACAGCGAATCACTCGAGCGGAAACCATGCCCGCGCCGAGGTTGCCCGAGGGCGCCGCCGCCCCCGAGGAACGCGTCCCGGACAATTTCTCCCGATACGTCCGCCTCATGGGCGACCTGATGGCGCTCGCCTTCCAGACCGACGCCACGCGCATCTGCTCGTTCATTTTCGATTCCGAAGGCAGCAGTCGTTCGTACCCCGAAATCGGCATCAACAGCGCCCACCACGATCTCTCGCACCACAACAACCGCGACGACATGGTGCGCAGCATCCTCCAGATCGAACGCTACCAGGTCGTCCAGTTCGCCTATCTCGTCGATCGGCTCAAGCGCATTCGCGAGGGAAACGGAACCCTGCTCGACAACTGCATGATCGCCTACGGTTGCGCCCTTGGCGACGGCAACCGCCACGATCACGACAACCTTCCGATTCTCCTGGCCGGCAAGGGAGGCGGGTCCATCCGCTCCGGCCGGCACATTCGGTATCAGGCTCAAACGCCGCTTACTAACCTTTGGCTCTCGATGCTCGACCGCGCCGGCGCCGCCGCTCCGCGCT
>JBAXFO010000209.1:0-7531 GCA_037139885.1 Planctomycetota bacterium | reverse complement strand
GCATCGCGGTCACTTTTTGACCTTCCTGGTCTTGGCGCCGTCGTATTCTCGGGCCGGGGGGAAGCCATTCAATTGCCGCCAGAGTTCCCAACCCAAGGTAACGGGACGCAACATTACCCACCCCTGGGCGCGTACGCCCTGGCGAAGGTACTTTTCATCGGGCCAGGGGCCGTCCTCCGGATCCGGTTCGACGAGAATGCGGAATTGTCCCTTGTCATTCGATGTCGGATCGACGAGTCGGATTTTTCCGCCGAACGTTCCCACTGCGACCGAAGGCCAGCCCACGAACTGGATCGCGGGCCAACCTTCAAACTGTAAGCGGACCTTGTCCCCCTCGCGAACGATCGGGAAATCATTACCGTCGATTAAGAGTTCGGCGACAATACCGGGCGTACCTCGATCCGTCAAGAACGATCGATCCGCCATCATGTGAAAATTTGTCGCCAGCAGCGTCAATCCCTGGCACGAGGCCCCCAGAGCGCCCACGACCTCGCAAATTTCGACATTGTCTGCAGACTGGGAGCTTTTCACGTCGGGAACGAGGACGGCGAGACGTTCGCCGGGCTTGACCAGAATGCCTCCTTGCTCGGCGTTCGCAAGAAGTCGGAAAATGATGCCGTCCGAGGGAGCGTCGATGTACTGGGCGCGTTGCCGGGCGATCCGGACTTCGATCTGAGCCTTGTCGCGGCGCACACTGGCCGTGTCCGCCTCCGCGGAGCGCCGCGAAGCGGTTTCGAGATTGATCATGGCCGCGGTGTCGGCTTGCACCTTCCCCAACCCGTCTTGAGCCGCTCGTTCCGCCGCCTTGGCGAGCCGTACTTTCGCTTCGGCGGCGCGGAGCTTGGCCTGGCCCGTTTCGAGCGACTGAATGGCCAGTTCCAGATCGCGTTTGGACGCGAGTCCGCCCAGTTTATTCTCGTACAGCTCTTTCTGCCGTTTGAAGTTGGGTTCCGCGGCATCGAGCGCCGCCCGTGCTTCAATGAGTTCCTGTTCGATCCCCTGGACGCGAGCCTGCTCTTGGCGCAAGATGCTTTGTTGAACCGCGATCGCCAGTTCCCGGGAACTTTCCAGGTTTCGGATCCGCGCCTCGATGTCGCGAACTCGTCCTTCGGCGGCGCGCATGCGGTCCAGAGTGGCGCGTTCTTCGTCGAGCAAACGCAATTCGAGATTCGGATCGTTGTCGACCATTTCGACGATCCGCTGCCCCATGGAGACGCGTTGACCCTCGCGAACGTACCATTTCTTGATGCGTCCCTCGATGGGCGAAACGACAAACTGAGGCCGCTGCACCGGATTGAATGCGATCGCCTTTCCCGTTCCATACACGCTTTGCGTCCACGGCACGAGAACGAGCGCCGCCGGCAGGAGCGCCAAAAACGCCAGCAAGAACCTCGAGACTCGACGCGTCAAGGCCGGCGTCTTGGCGAAGTGCAACGCCGAGAGTTCATACGGCCGGGTCGTCATTGATCGCCACCTTTCCCAACGGGTTTCACAATGACCGTGCGATCGCAAAGGCGCGCGATCTCGTCTTCGTGGGTCACAACCAAAATCGTCCAGGGCCGATCGGGCCTGAGCACGGCGTTCAGAACGGTCTCGCGAACTTGGGAGCCAATGCTGTCGAGCGTTTCATCGAGCACGAGAAGCCGCGGCCGACCGGCGAGCGCGCGCGCGAGCATAAGCCGTTCCACCTGTCCCAGGGAAAGAGTTTGGCCCCCCGTGCCCAGGATGGTGGCAAGCCCGTCGGGAAGTTTCGATACGGCATCGAGCAAGTCGACGGCTTGCAATGCTTGGCGCACGTCCGCGACGCTGATTTCCGGACGGCCCATGCGGACGTTGTCGAGAATCGTTCCTTCGAAAATCTCCACGCCTTTGACGGCCGCCACGTGATCGCGAAGCGAGTTCAGACTCAGGTCGCGGACATCGAAGTCGTCGATCTCGACGTGCCCGTGCCGGGGACGACGCAGACCGAAGAGGACATCGATGAGCGTGCTTTTGCCCGCGCCGTTGGGGCCCATGAGCGCGACGCGCTCGCCCGGAGCGAGCGAAAGATTGAAGTCGTCGAGGATCGGCCGCGCGGTATGGTCGTCGTAGTCGAACGTGAGATTGCGCACGCGCAAGGCCGCGGGCTTCGACGACTCGGGCAATGCCGCCTTCCCCGATCGCTCAAGCGGCAGATCGATCAGATGGCCGAGTTTCTCGGCGGCCGAGAGCAAATCGTAGTAACTTTCCAGTTGCTTGCCGAGTTTCGCGAACGAGGCGACGACGAGCGTCACGATAATTTCGGCGGCGACGAGTTGTCCCAGCGTCAGTTGTTCTTGAATGACGAGAAGCCCGCCTAAACCCAGAAGCGCGGTGCTGGCGGCGACCTGCAAGCCCAGGGCGAAGCAGAACTGCCGAAACACGACGCGAAAATGGTCTTGCCGTGTTTCGAGATAGCGCTTCGTGAGCTGATCGGCCCGCTCCAACGCGAGAGTTCGGCCTCCATTCACTTTGAAGGCCGTGGGGTGCCGGGCCAATTCTTCCAGCCAACCGGCGACGGCGTACTTGGCGCGCGACTCGCGAATGCTCGTCGAAACGCCGCCTCGGCCGAGCACGAAAATCAACACGATCAACCCCGCGATCAACAGCAGATCGAACCCGAGCAGCAACTGGTGATAGACCGCCAGCAGAATCAACCCGATGAGCGTTTGCAAAACAATCGAGACGCCGTCGAGCAGCAGAGTCGCTCCCGCCTTCTGCACCGTGAGCACGTCGAAGAAGCGATTGACGAGCTCCGGCCCATGCTCTCGATCGAACGCGCGAACATCGACGCGCGGCAATCGGTACGCCAGGTCGCCGACCACGCGAACGAAAATGCGCTGCTGGAGGTACTCGACGACGACCGTCTTGAGGGCTCGCAAAAACGCACTGAGACCAAGCGAGATGAACAGAACGATGCAAAAGACGATCAGTTGCTGCAAAAGCGTGGCCATGGCGGCCGTATTGACGACGGCCATCGCCGTGAGCGGCGTCGCCAGGCTAAACAGGCCGACGCCGATCGCGTAAATCACGACCAAAATCAAGTCGCGCCTCTCCGCCCTCAGCAGCGACCACAGTCGCGCGAGCGGACTGATGTGACGTTCAGCGTGAGCCGAATGGGTCGGCGAATCGCTGCCGCCATGGTCGGAACCTTCCGAATCGGCGGCTGGGAGCGATCCACGATCGGAGGTAATGGGCAAATGCTCTTGTTGTGTTGTCATGGATTGCGATCTCCGGACTTCAACCGAAGCGACTCCCCCCCGTTTTGGGACGCAGTTTCACGAATGGTTGAGTTTTGACATTCGCTCTCTGCCGTTTCCACAAGACACGAAACCATCGTGCTACTTCATGAACTCCAGATAAAGCGCGTCGAACTCTTGGCTGGTCCAGCGCGCCTCCGTGATGAGTTCCCACAGAAGCTGCCGCTCACGCATACCGATCCTGTCGTTGGCGAAAAGCGTTCGCCGCAGCCAGATCGCCTTTTCCGCATCGATGGCTCCATCGATCAACACGTTGTCCTTGATAGCCTGGAACATCATCTCCTCAAAGGACAGGCACACCGTCGCGGCTCCGCTGCGTAAGTCGATCAGGAATTCTGCCTCGTCTCGGTCGATGGCGCCGTCGGCATAAAAGTTCTGGCGCAGGACCGCCACCTCGGAGTCCTCGATCCTACCAGCGGCGAGAATTCCGACCTTGAGCGTTTGCAAATCGGTCTTGTTCATGGCTTGATGTCTTTTCCGAAAGATAACGCATGTCGGATAAAGGACAATATCAATATCCGGTTGAATCCCACGAGGCGTTGGATAGGTCAGAACACCCGAATTTCGTTCGCCAAAATCGGAAGCCCCGTTGCGTTCATGACGGCATGCTGGGCGAGTTGTTTGGCATAGAAAGTGTCGGCTCGCCCCTGCAAGGCAAGGCCGTGCCCGCGAACCAACAGGCGAAAGCCTGCAATTCGCCTCGCCAGACGGCGCCTTACGTTCGCCTCCAATCGCTCCAGCTCACCGATCCCCTCCAGATCGAAACCCGATTCTGCATTTCGTTCGTTCATGGCAAATCCTCGAAAATTGTTCGAGTACCGCTGCTCGACAAGATCGCTCGCAACATTTTCCAACCCTCGATGAGAGTTGCTGGAAGAATCGCAAAAACCAAGAGGATCGCCCAATCGGTCACGTTGAGAGGCCGATCGATTCCAAAGATCGGCTGGGCAAACGGGAGAAGCATGACGCTCACCTGCAGCATCGCCGAGATCGCCACGGCCGCCAGCAGGGGTTTGTTCGAAAAGAAGCCGAGTTGGAAGCAGGTGTACCGACGGCTTCGGCACGTGAGAGCGTATGCGAGTTGCGAGAGACCCACGACGCAAAAAGCTGCCGACCGGCCGTAAGAGAGGCCGCATCTTTCGAAAAAAACGAACGCCACGAGCGAGACGGCTGCGAGAAGGCAACCGTGAACCAACAGCGTCGCGCCATCCAGCCGAGTGATGAGGCCTTCCTGAGGCGAACGCGGCGGACGATCCATGAGATCGCGCACGGGGGCTTCCATCCCGAGCGCCAGTGCGGGCAAACCATCCGTCACGAGATTCAGCCAAAGAATCTGCAAGGCGAGCAGCGGTTCGTGCCAGCCGAGGACGACGGCAACGAACATCACGATCAGCTTGTTCGCGTTGCCCGCAAGCAGATACAAGATCGCCTTCTTGATGTTGTCGTAGATCGTTCGGCCTTCTTCCACCGCGCCGACGATCGAGGCGAAGTTGTCGTCCATCAGGACCATCGCGGAAGACTGCTTCGTGACGTCCGTCCCCGCGATTCCCATGGCGATCCCGATATCGGCCGCGTTGACGGCGGGCGCGTCGTTGACGCCGTCTCCGGTCATCGCCACGACATGGCCGCGCGCCTTCCACGCTCGCACCACGCGCAGCTTGTGTTCGGGCGAAACGCGCGCATACACTCGAATTCGCTCCACCCGTTGCTCGAGTTGCTCGTCCGTGAGCTTCTCCAATTCGCTACCGACGACGACATCGTTCCCAGGGCCGACGATATCGAGTTCGGCCGCGATCGCCCGCGCCGTGCCCGGATGGTCGCCCGTGATCATGACCGGTCGAATCCCGGCTCGATGGCATTCCGCGATCGCAATCTTGACCTCCTCGCGCGGCGGATCGATCAGACCGAAGAGGCCGACGAAGGTGAGGCCGATTTCGTCGTCCAATTGCGCCTCGTCGACACGGCGGTCGGCGACCGCCAACACCCGCAACGCGCGATCCGCCATCGCTCCGACGGCGCGCATGACCGCGTCGCGGCGCTGCGGCGTCATCGCCACCGTGTTCCCGCGATGGAGCATCGTGTCGCAGCGGGCAAGCACGACTTCCGCGGCGCCCTTAACGTATTGAACCAGACTCCCGTCCGAATCGCGCGCGACCAACGACATCCGCTTTCGATCGGAATCGAACGGGATTTCATGAACGACGGCCAGAGATACTGCGGGAATCGACGCTTTCGCCGCCGCGACGACGAGCGCGCCTTCGGTCGGATCGCCGACGACGCGCCACGCGGGGTCGCCTTCCTTCGGCGCGGTTAATCGCGCATGATTACAGCGCAGGCTGATCGTGAGGGCGCGACGGAGGTCTGCATCGGCCGGCGCCGACCCATGTCCGTTCGAACTCGGCGCAGGATCGGAGTCGTCGACGACGGAGAGGAATTCGCCTCGCGGCTCGTAGCCGAGTCCGGTCACCTCGAACCGGCGCCCCCCCGCGAAAATCTCCCGGACCGTCATCTCGTTTCGGGTGAGCGTGCCGGTCTTGTCCGAACAGATAACTGTCACGGATCCCAGAGTCTCGACGCTGGCGAGTTTTCGAATCAAAGCATTGCGCTCGACCATGCGCTTGAGGCCGATGGCGAGAGTGATCGTCACCACGGCGGGAAGTCCTTCGGGAATGGCGGCGACCGCAAGCGTCACTGCCATGCGAAGAGTTTCGAAATAGGATGCGCCGCGCGCAAGTTGAAGGACCGCAATGATCGCGACCAGCCCGAGGCAAACGAAGACGAGCCATCGGCCGAGAGTCGCGAGCCGTTTTTGCAAAGGAGTCGGCTCGGGCCGCGCGCCTTGCAGCAGAAACGCGATACGGCCGAGTTCCGTCCTCATGCCTGTGGCGGCCACAATGCCGTACGCTTTCCCAGCGACGACGATGGTCCCCGAATAGGCCATGGTGCAGCGATCGCCGAGCGGCGTTTCGGAGAGGAGTTGGGCTTTGGCGTCCTTCTCGGCCGGAACGGATTCGCCTGTGAGGGTCGCTTCGGCAATCTGCAAACTAAACCCTTGAATCAGGCGGATATCCGCGGGCACGAGGTCGCCCGCCTCGAGTTCGATTCGATCGCCGACGACCAGATCTCTGGCGGGCAGATCCAACAGTTTGCCGTCGCGCACCACCCGCGCCCGCGGCGCCGAAAGTCGTCGCAACGCGCTCAAGGCGCTTTCCGCTCGGCGCTGCTGAAGGAAACCGATTAGCGCATTCGCAAGAACGATGGCGACGATCGCGATCGTGTCGGCCCACTCGTTGAGCCACGCTGCAATGACGCCCGCCATCAGCAGCAGAATCACCACGAGCTCGCGAAACTGTTCGAGGAACTGCCGCCAGACCGGGTCCGGCGGCGCCTCGTCGATAGCATTAACGCCGCGTTGCGACAGCCTGTCGCTCGCCTCGCGTTCGCTCAGCCCGCGCTCGATGTCCGTTCGCAGCGAGGCGATCAACTCATCGGGCGAAATCGCGTGGATGTTGTCCATCCGTTCCAGGGTGGCCGTCATTTAATCGACTCCCGTCGTCGGAGCGACGCGTTCGCGCGAATCGCAACGTATTTGCGAACTCTGGGCGGAAAATCGCCGTGCGACTTCCAGCGGCCGAAGCAGCGAACGCTTCTTCGTTTGATGGGCTTGCATGCGTCTGAGAATATCGTCCAGCGTTTGAACCGCCTTGACGATGTGACGCCCCTTATTCAACATCACGCACTCGGCGCGCTGGCCGATCGCGGCATCCGAGATCTCCGCCCGCGACGGCATCCCGTCGCGAGTCAAGCCCTCGAGCACCTGGGTCGCCCACACCACAGGGGCGTGCGCCGCCTCCGCGATCCACAGGATCTCCTCCTGCACTTCGGCCATCCGCTCGTACCCGCACTCGATGGCGAGATCGCCGCGCGCGATCATCACGCCGAAGCGTCCCGTGCGCATGCAGGCGAGCAGCAGCCGTGGCAGTTCCTCGAACGCCCGGCGCGTCTCGATCTTCAGGATGATCCCGAGCGACGACCCGCCCAGCCTCTCGAGCTCGGCCTGCAGGCGCCGCACGTCGTCGGCGCTTCGCACGAAGGAGTAGCCCACCATGTCCGCATGGCCGACGACGAAGCGCAGGTCTTCGAGGTCCTTCTCGGTCAGGGCGCCCGCCTGGAGGTCGGTCTCCGGCAGGTTGATGCCCTTCCCCGCGCGCAGCTTCTCGCCTCCGGGCCGGGCGTGGGTGATCTCGACGGCC
>JBAXFO010000208.1:0-7554 GCA_037139885.1 Planctomycetota bacterium | reverse complement strand
GAACCGCTCGGAGGTTCGACTCCTGATCGCACGGCTCTTCAAAGCGGTCGGCGATTCGTTTCGATATTAAACAAAGGCGCCGGCGAAGGGAATCCTTTCAGAAAAAAATCGAATGCATTTCGGCTGACTTCGCATCCATGACTTTCTTCTTGATTTCCACCAATTTGTTCAGCGTCGTCCAACCGAGGAGCAAGTAACCGCTGTTGGCGAGGTTCGCTTCGGTTGCGGGGCCGCTCGACTCGCTGGCCGAGGGATGGATACCGTCTTGGCTGATCAGGGTTCCATGCCAGTCATGTTCCGGCGAGCGGGAGGCCGGCCTCATCCCGGCGCTTGGCCATCTCTCTTTTGCTGCGCAATGCAGCCGTCGCTCACGACCTGCCATGTTCAGGCCCCGTCTTGCACGCTAGAATAGCGGCGCTGCCCCCTGCGAGTGGCCATGCGCGACGGCGCCGGTTCCCCGCTCCATTTGCCGAAGGTGCGCAATGACGAATGAGTCGCAAGAAAAGACCGGGCTCGGCAATTATTTCGTCGCCAACTATCCCCCCTTTGCATCGTGGAAAGCGGAACACGTCCCCGAGGCGCTGGCCGTGCTCGATCGGCCTCCCGTTCCCGAGACGCCGCTCGGGCTTTACCTGCACATTCCGTTCTGCCGAAAACGTTGTAAGTTTTGCTACTTCCGTGTTTATACCGATAAAAACGCGCGCGACGTCGATGTCTATCTCGACGCGCTGACGCGCGAAGTGGAGCTTTATCGCGAGAAGGCCATCGTCGGCGGCCGGCCGTTGCACTTCATCTACTTCGGCGGCGGCACTCCGTCGTTCTTGAGCGCCACGCAATTGCAAGCTCTGTTCGCGAAGGTGCAAGCCGTCTTTCCGTGGAAACAGGCGGCCGAGGTCACGTTCGAATGCGAGCCCGGTACGCTCCAGCAGCACAAGCTCGAAACGCTCCGCCAGGCCGGGGTCACGCGGCTCAGCCTCGGCATCGAAAATTTCGACGACGGCATTCTCGAAGCCAATGGCCGAGCCCATCTCTCGGCCGAGATTTTTCGGGCGTATGGCTGGGCCCGCGACCTCGCCTTTCCGCAGATCAACATCGATCTCATTGCCGGCATGCTCGGCGAGACCTGGGACAACTGGAAGGAATGCGTCAAGAAAACGATCGACCTTTCCCCGGATAGCGTGACCATTTATCAGATGGAATTGCCGTTCAACACGGTGATCTCGAAGGAGCTGAAGCTCGCGGGCCAGGAGACCATCGACCCCGAGCAGATCGCCGGTTGGCCGACGAAACGGGCCTGGGTCGATTACGCATTCGAAACGATGGTGGCCGCGGGGTACACGATCTCCAGCGCCTATACGCTCGTCAAAGACAAGGCCCGCTGCCAGTTCGTATATCGCGACGCCCTCTGGCACGGAGCCGACATGTTCGGCACGGGCGTGGCGTCGTTCGGCCATGTCGGCGGCGTGCATGTGCAGAATCTCGATCAATGGGAGCAGTATGTGGGCCGTATCCAGGAGGGGCGCTTGCCGCTCAACCGGGCGTTGCCTGTGGCTCCCGGACAGCGACTTCGGCGTGAACTGATGTTGCAATTGAAAACGGGCCGGCTCGAGGCGGCTTACTTCCAACAGAAATTCGCGACGGACATTTTCGCCACCTTCGGCGACAGCTTCACGCAACTTCAGAACGACGGCTTTCTCGACGTGAAGCAGGGCGAAGTCAACCTGACGCGCTCGGGGCTCTTGCAGATCGACCGACTTCTGCCGACGTTCTTCGAACCGGAACATCGCGGCACGCGGTATGCGTGATCCTGTCTTCCCGGGTGGGCTTGGGCGCCGGCTCGACCCACCCTACCGAAATCCCCCATCTCGATTTTCCGCAGACTCCCGAAACTCCCACGAATCCCAGGATGCCGAAATTGCCGACTGTAGCGAGTCGATTTCCTCCAGTCGTTCTGCCTGGTTCTCCGATGTTACTGCCGTTGCGAAGACCTTTATTGCCCGTTTCGTTGCGGTTGCGGTTTCGGCGGACGATTCCGATTGCGGCAAACTCCGCGATTGGCTATTGCGAAGGCTGACTGGCATTCCCGCGACGATACGCCACGGAACGAACCGGCATGTTCCATTCGGTAGGACTCTGGACCGCACGCCTCCCCTGGGCCATTTGCCTTGGTTGGCTTCTCCTGGCGGGAATTCTTTCCCACCTGGCCCCCAACTGGGATACGCAAACCCAGGACGACGACGTTCGTTTCGTTCCCGAGCGCTTCACCAGCGTGCGGGCGTTCCAGCTGATGTCGCAGGCGTTTCCGCAAGATGTGTCCGCATGCCGGGCCGTCTTTGCGGTCGAACGCACCGATGGCCCTCTGACGGACGCGGATTTTCAGCTCACCGACGAAATCGTCAATAGCCTCGAAGCTCTCGGCAAAGAGCAAACCGCGTTAAAAATCACCAAGGTGGAATCCTATAAGGATGCTCTCGTCGGTTGTCGGCTCGTCAGCGCCGATCGGCAATGCACGCTCATTCAGGTGAATCTCGGATTTCCTTATCTCGCCTCGGCGACGCAAACGGCGGTCTCGGAACTCGAGAAACTTGTCGACAAGGTTTTGGCGAGCGAAAGCGACCCGCCGCAGGTTTACGCGACGGGGGCGGCGGGCATCGGCCGCGACTTGACCCGGTCCGCCGGCGCCAGCCTCGACGCCACGACATGGGCCACGATCCTGCTGGTCGTCGTCGTCTTGCTCGCGGTGTATCGGGCGCCGTTGATGGCCCTGGTGCCGCTCGTCACCATCGGCGTCTCCGTCTGGGTGTCGCTGAAACTGCTGGCGATGATGACGATGATTCCCGGCGTCCATCTCGTGAACATCTCGAAGATCTTCGCGATCGTGATTCTCTACGGCGCGGGCACCGATTACTGTCTATTCCTGATCAGCCGCTACCGCGAAGAAATCGAAAAAGGGGGCTCGCTGACCGACGCTCTCGCGAACGCGGTGGGCGGCGTCGGCGTCGCCCTCACGGCCAGCGCCGGCACGGTCATGGTCGGCCTGGGGCTCATGGGCTTTGCGGAATTCGCCAAGGTTCGCTATGCCGGGCCCGCGATCGCCATCAGCCTCGGCGTGGCGCTCATCGCCTCGCTGACGCTGACCCCCGCCTTGCTCTCGATTTTGGGGAAGGCCGTCTTCTGGCCGGGCCGACCGCCGCGCGCTCAGCCGAAAATGCGCATCGCCAGCGAGACGCCGTTGTCGCGGCCGAAGTTTTGGGATCTCGTCGCCAAAGGCGTGGCCGCCAAGCCGGCGCTCACGTGGGCCGTGTCCCTTGCCGTACTGTTGCCGTTCATCGCCATCGGTTTGCTCGTGAAGCCGAGCTATCGGGCCACGGGCGAACTCTCGCGCGAAGCTCAAAGCCTGCGCGGCCTCGAAGCCATTCAGCGGCATTTCACCGCGGGTGAAGTCGGCCCGATCAGCGTCTTACTCGCCTCGGCCGCGCCGTGGGAAAGCGACATGGGCCAGCTCGAAATCGCCCAGCTCAGCAAAGGTTTTGGGTTGCTCGACAATGTCGCCGAAGTCCGCAGTCTGACGCAGCCGCTCGGCTGGTGTCCCCCCGATCTGTGCCCCGCCAACTTCGAAGACTGCGTCATGGGCCGCGTGCTCACGCTGATCGAGCCGATGCTCGGCCAGTTCCGCGATGTGATGCAGCGTAAGGCCAAGGAGCATTATCTGGCCGTCATCGAACGCCATGGCCGGCCTTGTTACGTGACGCGCCTCGATGTGGTTCTGCATAGCGATCCGTTCGACGCCGCCAGCAACGCGACGCTCGCCCAGATCGAAACCTGGCTCCAACAAGAATTGCCGCGGACATCGTTCACGAAGATGCCGATCCAGGGCGAATGCTTCGGCATCACCGCCAACGCCCGCGATCTGGCCGAGGTCACCGAGAGCGACCGCAGTCGCGTGAACATGCTCGTTCTCGGCGCGATCTTCCTGATATTGCTGGGTTTGGTCCGCAAGCCGTGGCTGGCCGCTTATCTGCTCGTGACCGTGCTGGCGAGCTATTATGCCGCCCTCGGCGCGACGGCTCTCATGGGGCTCGTCTGGACGGGGCAAGTTCTGTGGGCGATCGACTGGCGCGTGCCGTTCTTTCTGTTCACGATCCTGGTGGCCGTCGGCGAAGACTACAACATTTTACTGATCAGCCGGGCTCTGCAAGAAGGCCGCCGCCATGGTCCGTTTGAGGGCATGAAACGCGCTCTCTCGTGCACCGGCGGAGCGATCACCTCCTGCGGCCTCATCATGGCGGGCACCTTCGCCACCCTCATGGTCGCCGGCCTCAACACGCTCATGCAAATCGGTTTCGCCCTGGCCGTCGGCGTGTTGATCGACACGTTCATCGTCCGCCCGTTTCTGGTTCCCGCGATGTGCATGATGCTCTGGAAGTTTCAGACCGCTCCGCAGAACGACGGCACGATGATCTCCGACGCCCTCGCCGAAACCCTCGGCCCCGCCTGGCGGAACGCCGCTTGACCCTCACCATCTGGCTCTACGATTCGCGACGTTTCCAGGCCTCGGCCCCCCTGCGCACCTGGTCGGCGCTGAGGAGCACGGTTTGGTCGTCGACGTAAAGCGGATCGCCCAGGTAGGGTTTCAAGGCGTTCCAGAGCTTGCCGCGGCGCAAGGTCGTTTCCAGCAAGAAGTAATTCGTGGG
The DNA here is from genome assembly GCA_037139885.1 of Planctomycetota bacterium. GTDB lineage: Bacteria > Planctomycetota > Planctomycetia > Gemmatales > Gemmataceae > JAIEPT01. The sequence goes on along the minus strand of JBAXFO010000208.1, from coordinate 2,860 downwards.
GTATTCGTTGAGAACGCGATCGAGCCGGGCTTCCCAACCAGCGGTCATCTCGGGCAGGTATTGACTGTCTTCCAAAAGCTTGGGCGGGAAGAAAAAGCCGCGCGTGTCGGTGTAGCCGCGGGCTTTGTCTTTGAGGCGCCAGTTCACGTACGTCGAATAATCGGGAGGGCCGAAGAAGTTGCCGGCGAGGCCCTTAGCCTCGATGAAGTCGACGGCGGCCACGGGCCATTCGGAGGAGTTCTGAGCCGGCATCGAACGCGACAGCGGCGGGATGATCGAAATCAGCAGGAGCGCCCCGAATCCCGCCATCAGCCAACCGGGCTGCACGGCGAAAAGCCGGCCGCCGAACATGCGTTTGAGGCTTCGATCGAGCGAGCGCAGTCGGCGCACCGCGGGACGGCGCGGGTTCGTGAGCGCCTCGCGCCATAAGGCGCACAGATGGGGCACGCCGAGGGCGATCATGTTCAGGAACCAATCCATGGCTCCGCGCGTCGCGAAATTGCCGAGCAGCGTGAGCGCTCCGAGATAGGCAAGTTCCCACAGGCGATACTGGCGAAAGCGAAGCACGACGGTCGCCAACACGCCCACCGCCACGAAATAGATCGGCACGAAGTTGTACGGCGCGACGGTCAATGTCGTCCACGTCGGCTGCATCTCGACGAACGTGCGATGAATCGGATGAGCGAGCTCCGGTTTGAACGTGTAAGTGAGGCGATCGAGCGGATACGGGCTCAGGAACGTCGCCGCCAGACCCAGTCCGCCGATCAGCGTCAAGCGATTGAGAGCGGGCCGGTCGAGCGGACGATTCAGCTTCACGAAATGATTGATCCATTCCCAGCCGAGCGCCCCCGCCAACAAACCCTGTCCTGCGATCACGCCCGGATGGCTATTCGCCCAGACGAGCATCGCGAGCGGCAGCGCCCACGTCAAGGGGCGGCGACCGGTGCAATGTTCGTGCAACCAACCCGAAACCAGCACGAGGCCGATCGTCGTGCAATAGAGGGGCCGCAGATTCCACACGGGCGCCAGCACGAAAAGAAAGCCGAAAAGCGTGAGGACGACGCCATGCCATGGCACCTCTTCGCGGCGCAGCCGGCCGAGCACAATCAGCAACGGCGTCATCACGAACAGGACGCGGAGCGCCTTGAGCCCGCCGATGCCGAACGCATCCCAAACGACGAACAAGAGAACTTCGTAGAGCCATTCGTAGTCGTGCAGGGGGACGCCGTCGTTGATGGTGTACGAAAATTGGTCGGCCGTGCGGATGGACCGTTCTTGCAGGATGAGTCCGCCGGTGCGGACCTGCCAGGTCCAATCGAGATCGCCGAAGGGGGCGAAGTAATTCATCGCCGCGATGAGCAGGACGATGGCGGTGAGAACGTTGGGGAGCTTCATGGCGAATGACCAAGGACGAAGGGCCGAATGACGAAAGAAGGACGAAGGCGAAAGGACGAATGGCTCAAAGCCATGTCGTCGGCTTCATTCGTCCTTGAGGGTTCGACATTCTTTCGTCGTTCGCTTTTCGTCCTTGGTCATTTTCTATCAATCCTGGGATTCGCGAACCGCCCTGGCCTGTTCGGTCATGCCGAGCATGCTGAGGAAGAAGCTGCCGAAGATGGTTTGGACGCCGAGAATGGTGAGGACGAAACCCCAAATGGCGGGGCGTAGCGTGGTGGTGACGTCGAGAGGGCCGAGGTTGACGCCGTGCCAACTCCAGGCGAGCCAGCCGAGAACCCCGACGCCGAGCGCGGTGAGGCCGACGCCCGCGATGAGGCCGCGTTCGAGGTTGATGATATCGAAGGTTTTCGGCGAGAAGGTTTTGGCGGGGAGCAGTCCCGAGATCCAGCCATGGATGCGTGCGAAGGCCCACATCCAGACGATCTGACAGCCGAGGACCAGCCACAGGCCGCCGAGCATCATGGTGTGCACATCGACGGTGACGGCGCCGATCTGCCGCGGCCCGCCCGTGAGCCATGCCATAAGAAACAATCCCGATATCATGAGCGGCGCGGCCGGAACCATGTACAGCCAAAACGGACACATGAGCATGAGAAACCGCAGATGCCGCCAGCCGTCGCGGAAGCTGCGCAAGTGCGGGGGACGATCGCGGCCATCGGGCTTGAGCGTCGTGGCGACTTCGCTGATCCGCTGCTGATGCAGACTCGCCTTCACGACCATTTCGCTGGCGAACTCCATCCCCGGCGTCGTGAGATGCAGCCGCTGGTACGAATCTTTCCGGAAGCCCCGCAGGCCGCAATGGGCGTCGCCGATGGGGGTATGGAAGAAGAGATTAAGGATGCCGGTGAGGATCGGGTTGCCGATGTAGCGATGATGCCAAGGCATGGCTCCCGGCGCGATGCCCCCCTTGAAGCGATTGCCCATGACGAGTTCGTCGCCCTGGCGCAGGCGTTCGATGAACGGTTCGAGGTTGGTGAAATCGTAGGAATCGTCGGCGTCGCCCATGATGATGAACGTGCCGCGCGCGCCTTCGATGCCCGCTTGCAAGGCGCTGCCGTAACCGCGGCGGGAAGCCGGGACGACGCGGGCGCCGTGAGCGCGGGCGATCTCCTGGGAGCCGTCCGTACTGCCGTTGTCGGCGATGACGACTTCCCCCTTGACGCCCAGACGCTTCAGGGAATCGAGGGCCTTTTGCACGCAGATGCCGACCGTGCGCGCCTCGTTAAGGCACGGCATGACGACAGAGACTTCGAGCGTTTCGTCGAGAGCGGCCGGGGGAGCCGGCGAAAGCAGCATAGCGACCATGATTCGGGCCTCGGGGAAAAGGGGGCCGACGCCCAAACCCTAGGTCACGAATACAGCCGAGGCAAATTCGAGGAAATGAAAACTGAACAATTGGCGA
>JBAXFO010000207.1:0-7596 GCA_037139885.1 Planctomycetota bacterium | reverse complement strand
CCGGCGGCGGCGGCGGGGCTGACCGCGAGATGGACCGTGCGGCCGGCCCGGAGCAGCGTTTCGAGAAGGCGGACGCCATAGGCGGAACCGCTGGCGCCGGTGATCGCGAGAACGAGATCGGAAAGGGCCATGGCCACTCGGAAAAGGGGTTATGCGGGGGGCGTTGTTTGCACGGGGGCGGTTGGGCGCTCGGAGCCGAGGTCGTGGTTTTCGGGGTGCAGGATCTGCTTGGTGACCTGGTCGGTGCCGTAAGCGACGGGTTCCATGATCGTCGGCACATCCCTGGGGTTGCCCATCACCACCGGCTTGCGGAGGAAACGATAGACCAGATACGCCGCCAGACTGCCGAGAATGACGAGGATGATAATCGCCTTCACCAACTCGGCCTTGGCCTCGATAATCGCGATCATGCGTTCCGTGAAGAAATAGCCGAGAAAGAAGAGCAGGCTGACGCCGGGGATGGCATACAGGCCGTCGGCGATGAGAAACTTCGCCATCGACATCCGCGAGATGCCGGCGGTCAGGAAGATGGGAGCGCGAATGCCTGGCGTGAGGCGCGCGAAGAGTAAGATCTTCACGCCGTACTTGTGAAAGTTGTCGGTGATGGTCGCCAGGCGTTCGGGGGGAAGGACGCGTTCGCGGAAGAAACGCGTCTCGACCAGACGCGTGCCCCAGATGCGTCCGATCAGGTAAAGGAAACTATCGCCCACGATGACGCCGACGATGCAGGTGATGAGCATCAAAATCATGAAGACGCGGTCGCCGCTCTGGTGCCCGGCCAGGCCGCCGCCGATGACGACGGGGAGCTCTTCGGGCATGGGAAAGCCCAGACCGGTGGCGATGATTCCGAGGAACACGCCGAGGAAACCCCAGTCTTGAATGAACGCTTCCAAGAACGCGAACCTCATCGATGCGGGCCGAACTCTCGGGGTATTATGGTGGATCCTCCGCACGGAAGGAAGATCATGTTAAGGAAGGCGCAAGGTTTCGGTCGTGCCCGAGGCGCGATTTTTCCGGAGCGAACGCCTGCCCGGCACGAAGCGATCGCATACAATCGGTCCGAAGAGAGCAAATCTCATTCCTGAGGTACGTTCCACCATGAAACTCGGCCTGATCAATTCCGCCTGGGCCCAGGCGGGTCGCGACACCGCGTTCGGCATCCATCAAACCAAGGCGATCGGTTTCGACACCATCGACATCTTCGCCGATCCGCTCGAAACCGGCGTCAAGGAACGCCTGCTGATCCAGCGCGAATGCGCTAAAGCCGGGCTGCCGATCGTGAGCGTGGCGTGCGTGGCCGTCGGCTTGATCGACTTCAACCCGAGCGTGCAACGCTTCCATATGGAACGGTGCCGAAAATACCTCGACTTCGTGCTCGAGTTGGGGGCCAAGAATCTGCTCCTCGTGCTCGGCGAATACATCTGGGAACGCCAGATCATCCCCCCTGCCGAACAGTGGCGGACCGCCGTCGATTGCACGCGCGCCCTGGGCCAATACGCGAGCGATCTGGGCGTCGAGATCGCGCTGGAGCTGGAACCCTTCAAGCTGTCGCTGCTAAACAACGTCGACACCATGGTCGCGTTCATCGACGAAGTCAACCAGCCCGCGGTGCGCGCGAACATCGACATCTCCCATCTCGTCCTGAGCGGCATCAAGGCGGAAGAGTTGCGGCGCCTGAAAGGCAAGGCGATCCACGTCCACATCAGCGACTGCGACGGCAAGGTGCACGGCGATCTGCCTCCGGGCCGAGGCGTCGTGCCGTTCGAACCGTACCTCCGCGAGATCAAAGCTCTCGGCATCGACGGCGCCGTCAGCATCGAACTCGAGTATTCCCCGGAGCCGAGCAAGATCGTCGAATGGGTGCAGGAAGCGTACGATGCGACGGCTCGCTTGATGCAGGCGGCGGGACTGCGCGGTTAGAATGGCTAATGTCCCCGAACTCAAGAGCTGACATCGATGGATCCCAAACCTCGGCCCCAACACCAGGCGTATCTGAAGGTTTTACGCGCCATGTCGCCGGAAGAGCGGCTGCGCAAGGTGTTTGAAATGTCCGCGTTCACGAAACGTCTCTTCAAAGACGGATTACGTCGCCGCTTTCCGAATCTCTCGGACGAGGCGCTCCACCAGCTCTATCTCGAACGGCTCGCGAAATGTCACAATCGGAATTATTAGAACTCGTGATTCCCACTCTCAACGAGTTGGGCATCGAATCGATGATCACGGGTTCCATCGCGTCGAGCATTCAAGGCGAACCGCGTTCGACGCACGACATCGATCTTGTCGTTCACATCCCACTCCACGCGATCGCGCCATTGCTTGCCGCATTTCCACTTCCTGATTATCTGCTCCAGGAATCGGCGATTCGCGAAGCGATCCGAAATCGTTCGATGTTCAACCTGCTGTCGCTGAAGGACGGTGAAAAGGTCGACTTCTGGATTCGAACGGACGAACCCTTCGATCAATCGCGTTTTGCACGCCGGCGGTCGATTCAAATTGGCGCTCTGGCAGTCAACGTGTCGACGCCAGAAGACACTATCTTGGCCAAGCTTCGTTGGTCCAAGCTCTCGGGCGGAAGTGAGAAACAGTTGCAAGACGCGCTCAGGGTCTACGAAGTCCAGAGCGAAACGCTTGATTTGGCATATTTGGTCGATTGGGCCCAGCGGTTGAAAGTCGAAGACGATCTTCAAAGAATTCAATCGGGCGGCGAACCGCTTGCGGAATGATTCGTTGCGGCCGGCTCTTTGAGCGGCGTCGAGCGGAGAAAGACCTCTTCAAAAAGCGGCAGGCGTTTGCAGCGCGCATAGAAAAGCCCACGGGTTCCGGCCCGTGGGCTTCGCCTCTTCGTATCGTGACGGCCAACCGACCGTTTAGCGGTTGTTGGCGGGGGTCACGCTGCCTTGGGTGGCGGGTTGCGTCGGAGCAGCGTTGCTCGGCGAAACCTGGGCCACCGTTCCGGCCCCTTGTCCAGCGGCCAGCGTCAGAGTCGCGACGACTTCGAGCCCCTGACGAACCACTGTCACATCGACGTTCTCGCCGGGCTTTTTGCCCCAGAGAGCCCGTTCCAGATCGAAAGCGTTGGTGATCGACTTGTTCGCGACGGTCACGATTTGATCGCCAATTCGCAAGCTGCCGGCGGTTTCGAGCACTTCCAGGCGTTGACGATCGCCGCTCTGAGCGATGACTTTTTCTTCCGTCTTGAGGCCGTGGAAGACGCCCGAAACTTTGAAGGCGCTGAAGTGTTTGCTGAGAACTTTTTCGACCGTTCCCGAGTTGATGGCGAAGGCGATGCCGTGAGCCCCTTCGCGGAGAGCCACGTTGATGCCGATCAGTTCGCCGTTGATGTTGAGCAGCGGGCCGCCCGAGTTGCCCGGGTTGATGCTGGCGTCGGTCTGAATCAGGCCGTTCAGGACGTCGCCGGTCGGCAGGGTGATTTCGCGATCGACGGCGCTGATGATGCCGCGGGAGACCGTGTTGACATAACCATAGGGATGGCCGATGGCGATGACGTCTTCGCCGACCATGAGGTCTTGGGTGGGGGCCAGACGCAGAGCGGGCAGCGATTTGCCGGCCTTGACGCGGACCACAGCCAGATCGAAGCGGCCTTCCGACATCAGGACGTCGCCGGCCAGTTCGGTCTTGTCGGCGAGGCAGACGAGGATGTTGAGGCCCTTGCCGACGACATGCTTGTTGGTGACGATCAGACCGCGTTCATCGACGATGACGCCGGTGCCGACGACATCTTTCGTGCCGTTGGCTTTGACCATCTTGATCGTAACGATCGAGTTTTTGGTGTTGGCCACGGCGGTGACGGTCGCGTTGCGACGATCGACGCCATCGGCGAAGGTGAACTGCACGCAGAGAAGGGTCGCGGCGACCGCGGCCCCAAATGACGGGGTGAGCTTCATGATCCGATCCTTTCGGTAGCCTGGCGATCTCAGAGAGACCCATGGCTTTGCGTCCCCGTCTCGCGACGGGTTTGCCAGTATCGAGGATTCGAGATTGTCGGTAAATGAAAGCCGGGGGTCGGCCTTCACAAGAACCGTAGCACACTAATGCGCGAAGGCAAATGAAGCGAACGGATTTTCCGAAAATGCGGGCGCGGACAATGGGCAAATGTTCATGTTATAGGTTCGTTCGCGGCCCTTCCGCTTGAGAGCCGCGAACGAATGCCCGATTTTCACTGCTGCAAAAGCTTTGTGGGCAGCCGTCCCTTACGATTCTCGACACCCACCAACCGATCGACCCGGCCGAGCACCGTATCGAGCTGAATCGCGTCGGTTTGCACCAGTATGTACGTCAGTTCAGGAACCGCCACCAACCGATCAACGATCTTCTCCCACGCCTGATCGACTTGCTTCACGGCCGCCTTCAAATCGTCGGCCGAGACGTTCTTCTCCTGCTGGCTCTTAAAGTTGGCGATCTGCTCGCGGAGATTTTTGACGGCTCCCATCCACTCGGCCAAGGACGCCTGTTCGAGAAACGCGAAGCGGACGATGCGTTCGAACTCTTCCGCGCGGGCCGCGAGGGCGAGCGTTTGGCGGACGAGGGCTTCGGTCTTCTGCGTGGGGTTGGCGCCCGGGCCGATGACGGCGTATTGCAAGTCGGCCTCGGCGACGCCCAACCGGCGCGAGACGAGAATGATGGCCGGGTTGTCGAGGCCTTTGAGGTCGAAGAGCAAATTTTTGACTTCGCCATCGAGAGCGAGGAAGGCGATGGCGACATTTTCCCTCGATTGTTGTTGCGAAATGGTCTGGCGGAACTCGAACAGGCGGACGCGGATGCTTTCGGTCTGGGCGAAGAGTCCGCGGCCGCCGGGAGCCTGGGGGATGGTGGCGAAGGCGCGCTGCATGCTGTCGACCTGCGTCGCGACTTCGCGGGAGGCGGCGATCGCGGGCGCCCATCCTTCGCCGCCGCCCGGTTGGGCGGAGGCGTGCGGTAGGCGACTGAAGCAACAGATGAGGGCCACGGCCAAAATCCAGCGCTGCGTTTTCATGTTCGGTCCCCGAGTAGGATGGTCGAAGTGCGGACGCGAAAAGGTCAATTTACGAAAAAGCGGACGAGCATCGGCACGGTCGACGCGAATTCCGCGCGGAAGCGGCGTGGAGCAAACTTCAAGGATGCCATAGAATGCCCGCATGCCTCACCACAAGATCCTCGGCGAGAATGGCGCGATCGCACGACTGCTGCCGGGGTACGAGAGCCGGCCTCAGCAACTCGAAATGGCCGACGCCGTCGCCAAGGCGATTCGCGAGAAATCGCATCTCCTCGTGGAGGCCGGCACCGGCACGGGCAAGAGCTTCGCATATCTCGTCCCCGCCATTCAAGCGGCGCTCAAAAACCCCGATTGCAAAGTCGTCATCTCGACGCACACCATCGGCCTGCAAGAACAGATCCTCACCAAAGACATTCCCTTTCTGCAAAAGATGTTCGATGTCCCCATCAAGGTGACCCTCGTCAAGGGCCGGGGAAATTACCTGAGCAAACGCCGTCTGCAAATCGCTCAACAAAAAGCGAATTCGCTGCTCGACGATCGCCGCGATGTGGATCAGCTTCAAGAGATCGCCAACTGGACGAAGCGCACGCTCGACGGCAGCCGAAGCGATTTGGCGTTTCGTCCGAGTCCGCCGGTGTGGGATCTGGTGCAGAGCGATTCCGCGAACTGCCTCGGCAAGAAATGCGCCACGCACGATAAATGCTTCTTCTTCAAGGCCCGGCAAGGCATCCAGGCGGCCCACCTGCTCATCGTCAATCACGCGTTGTTCTTCACCGACCTGGCGCTGAAATCGCTCGGCGAGAGCAAGGGGTTTTTGCCGAAATATCAGGTTGTCGTCTTCGATGAGGCGCACACTATTGAGGATGTGGCCGCGGATCATCTGGGCCTGTCGATCACGCGCGGTCAGTGCGATTATCTGCTCAACAAACTGCTTCACGAACGCAAGGGGGCGCAGCATGGCCTGCTCGCCACCCGTTCGAGCGAACCCGCGCTGCGCGCGCATGGAAAGACGTTGCTCGCGGTGCGCGATCTCTTCGAAGCGGTCGAGATGTGGCGGCTTGGACAGGATAAGGGCCGACCCGGAGGCGAGATGCTGCGCGTCCGCAAGTCGGGCATCGTCGCCGATACGGCGGCCGCCGAGTTCGCGCGCCTGGGCGTGGAGATCGATAAGTTCGCTCAGCATATCAACCCGCCCGAAGAGCAGATCGAATACACCGCCGCCGCCAATCGTTGTCAGAGTTTCGCGGATGAGATTCAGTCGTGGCTGGGGCAGAAGCTTCCCGATCAGGCGTACTGGATCGAAGGAGCGCCCAACAAACCGAACAAGCTCACCCTGGCCAGCGCCCCCATCGAGGTCGGGCCGATCTTGCGCGAGCAACTGTTCGACAAGGCGCCGACCGCGATCCTCACCAGCGCGACGCTCAGCATCGGCGGCCGGGCGGGCTTCGAACACATCCGCCAACGCCTCGGCTTCTCGAAGGGGGCGACGCTGCAGCTTGGCAGCCCGTTCAACTATCCCCAGCAGGTCGATTTGCACCTTTATCGCACCATGCCCGAACCGAGCAGCCGCGATTTCGAAGCGGCGTCGATCGCGAAGATCCGCGAGGCGATCGATCGGTCCGGGGGCCGGGCGTTCGTGCTGTTCACCAGTTTCCAGGCTCTGACCAGCGCCGCCAACCAGCTTCGCGGCTGGCTCGCTCAAGAAGGGTACGAGTTTTTCAGCCAGTCGGACGGCATCCCCGCTGCCCAGATGTTGCAAAGATTTCGCGCGTCGCGCGCGGCGGTCCTGTTCGGCGTCGACACGTTTTGGCAGGGGGTCGATATCCAGGGAGAAGCTCTGAGCAACGTGATCATTCCGAAGCTTCCCTTCACGCCCCCCGGTCGGCCGCTCTTTGAGGCGCGCGGGGAGGCCATCACCGCGCGCGGCGGCGATCCGTTCGCGGAGCTGTCGTTGCCGCAAGCGATCATCAAATTGAAGCAAGGATTCGGCCGGCTCATCCGCACGAAGAGCGATCATGGCATGGTCGCCATTTTGGATCCGCGGATGCTCACGAAAGGCTATGGCCGCTCGTTTCTCGATGCCTTGCCGAAGTGTCGGCGGTATATTGACGGAGAAGCGGTGGATTGAGGTTCCTGTGAGAGATCGCCATGCGTTTCTGGTCGCGTGAAATTCTGGGCTGGTTTCTCGTCCTGCTCGGACTGTTCGTCTTCTACTGGCAACTGAGCCTATTGCTCGACGAACGGCCCAAATACGTGCAGGCGATGTATATGCTGCCGATCGGCGTCTTCGTCTTCCGCGGCGGCATCCAAATTTTGAAAGTCGCCGTCGCCGCCCGCATGTGCGCCTACGCCCAGAAAGAAATGCGCCGCCAAGACGTCAAACGCCCCATCGGCTCCCCGCCCCCCAAAGACCTCATCGGCCAAGATTGGTGAGTCAGCGATGGCGCACCTCGGTTTACGGGAAGCGAGAAGGCCGCTCCAAACGAGTCTCCCTTGATACGGTCATGGGTAACCCAAGCCGATCCCTTGGGGATCGAAGGACCGGATAAACCATTGGCGTCTCGTCGTTTGGCCGAGCCGCGACGGACAGTTGAGCGAATGGG
>JBAXFO010000206.1:0-7605 GCA_037139885.1 Planctomycetota bacterium | reverse complement strand
CAATTCGTATGGGGCAACTCGAGGTTCGCGACGTCAACGATTATGCCCGCAACCGGAAGCGGCTCGACGATGCGATCATGCAACTGCGATGAGATTGTTCCATCAACAGCTAATAGCTATTAGCTAATAGCTGTTAGCTATTTCAGGAAATCGGCAACTTGGATTCGCCCGGACGTTTAAGCGCGACGGTTCACCTCCGACGAAATGTTATGGATACGCCCGATCCGCTCTCGTTGTTCGTGCCGCCGGTTGGAGCGTGGTTTCGCAGCACGCTCGGCACGCCGACGCCCGTGCAGGCTCAAGGTTGGCCGAGCATCGCCGCGGGCCAGAACACGCTCCTGCTCGCTCCCACCGGGTCGGGCAAGACGTTGGCCGCGTTTCTCGCCTGCCTCGATCATCTCTGGCGCCATCCCAGCCCAGGCGTTTGCGTTCTGTACATCTCGCCCCTCAAGGCCCTCAACAACGACATCTACCGAAATTTGCAACTTCCGCTCCAGGGCGTTGCCGAAGCGGCCCGCGCGCTCAACGTCGACTTGCCCGAATTGACCGCGTCCGTCCGCACCGGCGACACCCCCGCCGCCGAACGCCAGCGGCTGCTTAAACATCCGCCGCACATTTTGATCACGACGCCCGAATCGCTGCATCTCTTGTTAACCTCGAAAGCCCGTTCCGTTCTCGGCGGCGTCACGCACTGCATCATCGACGAAATTCACGCTCTCTGCCCCAATAAGCGCGGCGTCTTCCTGGCTCTGCTTCTCGAACGCCTCGAAGCGCTGAACCCCCGCGGTTTCGTTCGCATCGGTTTGTCCGCCACGCAAAAGCCGCTCGACGAAGTCGCCCGCTACCTCGGCGGCCTGGATCGCAACGCTGTGCCGCGGCCCGTCACGATCGTCGATGCGGGTTTGCGTAAACAGATCGATTTGCAAGTGATCAGCCCGGTCGAGCATTTCGGCCCGCTCTCCGAACGCTCGATTTGGCCTTCGATTTATCGCACGCTGGCGAAAGAGATCGAGCAACACCGCTCGACGATCGTCTTCGCGAACAATCGCCGCACGGTCGAACGCTTGACCGCGATGGTTAACGAAGAGCTCGCCGGCGGCGCGGCCGAGGCTCCCCAAGGGCACAATACCTACATCGCTGAGGCCCCCGTGGCCGTGCGCGCGCATCATGGCAGCGTCGCCCTCGAAGTTCGTCAACAGATCGAAAAATCGCTGAAAGAGGGGGAGTTGCGGGCGGTCATCGCCACCGCCTCGCTCGAACTCGGCATCGACATGGGCGCCGTCGAACTCGTCTGCCAGGTCGAATCCCCCGGCAACGTCGCCCGCGGACTCCAGCGCGTGGGCCGGGCCGGGCATCTCGTCGGCCAGTCGAGCAAAGGTCGGTTAATTCCCAAAACGCTGCCCGATCTCGTGAATCAAGCGGTCTTGGCGGCCGAGATGCTCGCGGGCAACGTCGAGCCGATCCGCGTTCCGGTCAACTGCCTCGACGTACTCGCTCAGCAGATCATCGCGATCGTGGCCATGGAGCCTTGCAAAATCGACGACTTGTTTCATCTCGTCCGACAAGCGTATCCGTATCGGGACCTTTCCCCTCAGGCCTTCGATGGCGTGCTCGAAATGATCTCGGGAAGGTTTCGCTTCAACATCCCTCCCGAAGACGAACAGACCCGCGTCAATCCGAATACGCAGCTCACCGCCTTGCAGCCGCGCGTCAGTTGGGATCGCGTTCATCAAACGCTGAAGGCGTTGCCGGGCAGCCAGAACATGGCCGTGATGAGCGGGGGGACAATTCCCGATACGGGCCAGTTCGCGGTGGTGACGCCGCGAGGCTTGCGCATCGGGGAATTGGACGAAGAATTCGTTCACGAACGGCGCGTCGGCGATGCGTTTCTCCTGGGCACGAGCGCCTGGCGGATCGACAAGATCGACGTCGATCGCGTCGTCGTGATTCCGGCAGAAGGAGCGCCGGCGATGGTGCCGTTCTGGCGCGGCGAGCAAACGGGACGCACCTTCGACCTCGGTCTCGCCCAGGGGCGTTTCGTCCGCACGCTCGTCGAAAAACTGCACGCCCCCGATTGCCTCAATTGGCTGCAAACCGATTTTCATCTCGACGCCAGCGCGGCCCGCAACCTGCGCGAGTATGTCGTTCGGCAGATCGCGAAGACGGGCGTCGTGCCGACGGATCGCGTCATGATCATCGAGGCGTCCCGCGATCCGCTTGGCGATTGGCAGGTCATGATCCTCACGCCGTTCGGAGCTCGCTTCCATCTCACGCTGCGTTTGGCCCTCGAGAACCGCCTCCGGCAACGACTCGGCTATCGGCCGCAAGCGATGCATCACGACGACGGCTTGCTGCTGCGTCTGACCGACAGCGATGAGCCGCTTCTCGATTTGTTCAGCGGCCTCACGCCCGAAAATTTGCAGAACCTCGTCCTCGAAGAGTTGGCCGAGAGCGCCCTGTTCGCCCTCCGCTTTCGGCACAACGCCGCCCGCGCGCTGCTGATGCCGCGGGCGGGCGGCGGCAAACGGGCCCCCCTCTGGCTCCAGCGCTTGCGCGGCCGCGATCTGCTGCAGGTCGCCAAGCGGTATCCGAATTTCCCGATCGTCGCCGAAACCGTGCGCGAGTGTTTGCACGATCATCTCGACATCGAACGCGTGAGCGAAGTTTTGGCCAAGTTACAGACGGGCGACATGGAGGTGCGCACGTGCCGGCTCGACGCCCCTTCGCCGTTTGGAGCCAATCTGCTGCTCTCGTATCAAATGGCGTTCATGTACGTTTATGACGGCGCCGAGGCCTCCCCCTCCGGCGCGGCCGCCAATCTCGATCAAGAGTTGCTCGACCAACTTTTGGGCCATGCGGGGCAGCCATTGACGCTGGAAGCAGCGGCGGTGATGTCGATCGAGCGGCGGCTGCGCGGCGTCGGCATGCCGCCGCGCACGCCCGCGGAGATGGCGGAGCGGTTGCGGCGTCTGGGGGATCTTACCGAGAGCGATCTCGAAGGGCCGATGGCCGACTTTTTGACCCAACTCGTCGAAGATGGCCAGGCCCAAACGATTGAACTGCCCGGAGCCAATCAGCCGCACCGCTGGATCTTGACCGAGGAAGCCGACGACTACCGGCTCGTTTTTCTCGATGCCGACGCCGCTGCGGACGCCAAGAAAGCGACCGCGGAGCGCATTTTGCAGCGCTTCCTCGAAACGCATGCCCTCGTCGGTCTCGACGACATTCTCGCACGTTATCCGTTCGAGCGCGATTGGGCGCAGAAACGCGTCGAGGCCTGGTCGCGCGGCGGCCGCCTGGTGAGCGTGCCTCCGCGGGCTCCCGATGAGGCGCCGCAATGGGCGACGCCGACCAATTTTCAACAGCTCCAGCGCGGCACCCTCGCCCTGCGTCGGCGCGAAGTCGTCACCTGTCCGCCTGCGACGTTCGCCGATTTCGTCATGCGTTGGCAGTGCGTTCATCCCTCCCGGCAGTCGCGGAACGCCGAAGGGCTCGAAGACGTTTTGACCCAACTCCGCGGCGTCTCGTTGCCGCTCGAATTGTGGGAGCGGTCCGTACTGCCCGCGCGTCTCGTCGATTTCCAAAGCCGTTTGTTCGATGATCTCGTGGGCGAAGGAGGGTGGATTTGGAAGGGGCAGGGGACCCGGTCGGGGGTCGACGCGCTCGCTCTCATCCAGCGCGAACAGCTCGGCGAATTCGCGCCGCCGCCGCAAGCCGAGGATGCCTCCGCGCCGCCGGGCATCGCCCTGGTGCATCAAGCGTTGGAAGAGCGAGGCGCGTTGTTCGTCGCCGATCTTGCGCCGCGCCTGAACTTGCCGCCGAGCGTCGTTCGATCGGCTCTGTGGGAACTGGCCCGCCGCGGTCTGGCGACCAACGACCGTCTCGATGTCGTGCGCCGGGGCGAAATCGGCGAGGCGTCGGCGGCGACATCCATGGGGCTGCGCCGTTCCGCCAGCCGTCTGCTGCCGTCGACATCGAATCGCCGCAGCCAGGGGCGTCCCGAAGGACGTTGGTCGCTCATCCCCTGGTCTCATCAAGACGCGGAAGCGACCGCCCTGGCTTCCGCCCGCCGGTTGCTCGAACGCTACGGCATCGTCGCCCGCGAACTGGCGTTGCTCGACGACACCATGCCTCCCTGGCGAATCCTTTACGAAGTCCTCAGCCGCATGGAGTTGGCCGACGAAGTCCGCCGCGGCTATTTCGTCGAAGGCCTTTCGGGGGCGCAATTCGCTCTCGCCGACGCGGCCCGCATGCTGCACGATCTCGCCGGCCCGACGACGCCGAACGCCCCGGTCATCCTCCTCAACAGCGTGGATCCGGCGAATCTTTACGCGAGCTCCGGCCCTATCGAATTGCCGAACTTTCAACGCCGATCCACGAACTGGATCGCAACCCAGGCCGGCAAGCCGATCCTTCTTGTCGAACAAAACGGCAAGAAGCTGCTGCCGCAGCCGGGGAGCTCGAACGAGGCGCTCGCCAGCGCGGTCGCCGCCTTACCGCGGTTGCTGGGCGCTCGCGGCGACATCCGCCACCGCGTCACGGTCGAAGAGTGGGGCGGGCAACCGGTGACCAGGACGGAAGGAAAGGATCTGCTCGAAGCGGCGGGGTTTGTGCGCGATTATCAGGCGATGACGTGGTTCGCGTCATGGTGAAGAAACCATTTGTCGTTGCTTACGAGGTTTTATCCAATGTCAATGTCTCGGATTCATCGTTCCAGCGGGGCTGCGGGCGAACGTCTCGGGCCTTACGAAATCGAATCGCTCATCCATCCCGATGAAGAGCGCGCGGGCACCGTCTATCGCGTCACCATCGAACCGAACCAGACGACCGCGGTCAGCTATCACAAGGTGGCCGAGGAATACTATTTCGTCATCTCCGGCAGCGGCGTCGCGATTCTCGACGGTCAGCCGCAGCCGCTCAAAACCGGCGATTTTTTGCGTCTGCCGCCGGGTTGTACGCATGCGTTTATCACGTACGCGGAGCCGCTCGTGATGCTCGACGTCCACACGCCCGGCTGCCGACCGGATCGGGATGTCTATTTCGTCGGCTCGTCCCCCGATGGCTTTGGCGATCCGACGCATCGCGGCGAACTGCCGTAGAATGAAGCAGACCCCCAAACCCCGCGACGAGTCCCTCTCCCATGACGACGTATCGCGATCTGCTGACGAAAATCCGTCTCGCGTTTCCGCAACCGGTCTCCGATCGGGTGCACGATTCCTATTTCGTGCATTCGATGATGCGAGCCCTCGATCAAGTCGACACTCTCAAGACGGAACTTCCCACCCTCGGCATCGCGCCGCCCAACGACTATGCGGCCGCCGAAGATTGTCGGCTGCGGCCCCACCTGGGCACGGTTGAAGACGTGACGACGGAACTGGTCGGCTATCTCAAAGGCATGACGATTTTCGGTCATCCGCGGACGCAACAGAACGTGACGCCGCCGCCGTCGATTCCGAGTTTGATCGGCGTCTTGCTCGCCTCGCTTTACAATCCGAATCTCGGCTGGGACGAGTACAGCCGCCGCGTCGCGCTTGCGGAAGTCGAAGCGACGGCGATCACGGCCGATCTCGTCGGCTACGACGCCACGAAAGCCGGCGGCGTTTTCACCTTCGGCGGCACGGGGACAAATCTCTACGGAGTGAAGCTCGGCATCGAAAAAGCGATTCCCGGAGCGATGCTCAACGGCGTCGGCGACGGGGCGGTGTTGTTCGCGTCGGATGTCAGTCATTATTGCCGTTTCAACATCGCCGGCTGGCTCGGGCTCGGCGTCAAGAATATCGAAGTCATTCCGACGGGAGCCGACAACGCGATCGACGTGCGGATCCTCGCCGAGCGGGCCCGGGCGGTTCTGCGCGAGGGCCGGAAGATCGCCGCCTTCATCGCGACCATGGGTTCGACCGATGCGTTCGGACTCGACGATCTCGAAGCGATCGTCCGCCTGCGCGACGAACTCGTGAAAGAGTTTCGGTTGCCGTACGCGCCGCAGGTGCATGCCGATGCGGTCATCGGCTGGGCGTGGTCGGTGTTCAAAGATTATTCGTGGGAGCGAAATCCGCTGGCGTTTCGCCCGCGCACGATTCGGGCCCTGGCCGGCATCGATCGCAAGATGGCGCACCTGCACCGGGCCGATTCCGTCGGCATCGATTTTCACAAAACCGGGTTTTGCCCGTATATCGCGAGTCTGTTCCTCACGAAGGACCGCAACGATTTCGCCCTCCTCGCTCGCGATCCGGCCATGATGCCCTATCTCTTCCATTCCGGCGAATACAAGCCCGGCTTCTTCACGCTCGAAACGTCGCGCAGCGGCACGGGGATTCTGGCGGCGCTCGCCAACCTGCGGTTGCTCGGCGTCGAAGGTTGGCAGGCCCTTTTGGGGCACATCATCGAGATGACGCAGCTGCTGCGCGAGCATCTCGATGGCCATGAATCGACGACCGTTCTCAACCGGGCGAATTTCGGTCCCGTGACCCTCTTCCGGGTCTATCCCGACGAGATCGACACCTTTACCGTGCAGGAACGCGAGTTCAACGACCCCGCTTACCGCACGCATTTGCTGCGGCACAACGAATATAATCGCCGCATCGCCGCGTATGTCCATGGCGAAGCGATGGCGGGCCGCGGCATTGTGATTTCCATGACGGAATGCTATCGGCGCACGAGCTACGGCGAGCCGATCGTGGCTCTCAAGTCGTATATCCTGTCGCCGTTTGTGGATGAAGTAAATGTGGAAGTGTTGGTGAACAAGATCATCGAGGCCCGCGCCCACGTCGAGATGCCGGCCTGATCCGTGAAATTGGCGTGTGGGTCGGGGATTCGCGGAGTTTGCGAGCGCAATTGGCTGGACAAATGCGAAAAACTCTTCTATGAGTACTGTTGGATTCCCAGGCGGAACCGAAGGCCGGCCGCACGGTTCCTGGAATTTATCCTTTCGCCAGACGCCGGACTGGATCAGGTGGGACAATGACTCACACGGTTTGCGAACCTTGCTACGACTGCAAGTACACCGATTGCGTGGCTGTATGCCCCGTCGAGTGCTTTTATCAGGACGATATGTTGCTGTACATCGATCCGGCCGATTGCATTGACTGCGAAGCATGCGTGCCCGAATGCCCGGTCGAAGCGATCTTCGCCGAAGCGAACGTCCCCGCACAATGGGCGAGCTACACGCCGCTCAACGCGGAAAAGTCGGCCGAAATCAAGGCCGCCGGCGATGGCCACATCACCGAGAAGGGCGACGCCAAGGAAGGCCCGACCTGCAAGAAGAAAGCGTAACGTTTTGTAAGTCGTTCGGCGAGCCCTTCCCTCGGATGGGGGAAGGGTTCAGCGCGCGCGAACTCGACTCATTCGTCGTTTTCCGAATTGGGTTTCATGCCTGCTCAAAAAATCGGTATTTTGCTCATCCAGCTTGGGACGCCGGAAGCTCCCACGGCCGCGGCGCTGCGGCCGTACCTTCGCCAGTTTCTCAGCGATCGACGTGTGATCGAGATTCCACGCTGGAAATGGTCGCTGATCCTCAACCTCTTCGTTTTGCCCTTCCGCCCGAAGCAGTCGGCCGCCAAATACGCGCGCATCTGGGATCCCGTGACGGGCTCGCCCCTCATGCAC
>JBAXFO010000205.1:0-7606 GCA_037139885.1 Planctomycetota bacterium | reverse complement strand
TTGACGACCGTTTCGGTGGCCTGGCTCATGAGCGAACGGATGCGGGCCGCGGCCGTGCTCCGCGATTTGGATTCGAAGGCCGCGGCCCGCATCCGTTCGCTCATGAGCCAGGCCACCGAAACGGTCGTCAACAACCCGGCCGACAGCACCCGCTTCCAGAAAGCTGACAATTATCTCGTCATCGCTCGCCGTCTTGCGGAAGCGTTCCGTCAAGACACGATGCCGATCGATCAGAAGGTGCAATGGCTGCAGATCGCGTCGACGCAAAGCCGGAACGCTCCGGAAGCCTCGGCCCCGCTGAAATCGGTGCAGTACGTGACGACGCTGGAAGAACCGAGCGAACCGGTCGCCAAGACCCAGCATCAAGACGCCGTCAAGAAGCTCGAACAGGCTCGCATCGAACTGAAGTCCGGAAACCCGAAGATCGCCCGCAAACTTGCGGAAGATGCGTTCGGAGTGGCCAGCGTTCGCGATGAAGCCTCGAAGGTTTTGACGTCGGTCGATCGTGAAGAGCACGAGAACATCAAGATCACCGCCCAGCGCGATTTCCAATCCGCGGTCGACGCCTACAAGTCGCAAGACTACCGCCGCACCGCCGGCATCCTGGCCAACATCGACATCCGTCTCTTGCATCCCGAACAGGCTCGCAAGGTCGGCGAGATGATCGATTCGCGGGAAATGCGTGGCGGTCTGCAAACCGCCGCGGCCACGGCGCCCGGCTCCATCGCGCCGTCGCCGCTCGAAGCTCCGCCGACGTTCCCGGGCAAGAGTTCGGCCACCGAGGGGGACGATCCGCATCTTTCGCAGGTCCGTCAGATGCAGAAGATCCAGGCCGACAAGTTCCGCGACCTGAGCCGCGTCGCTCAGACTCGCGCTCAAGAACTGCAGAAGGCCGGTCAGGAAGACAAGGCGATCGAAGTCCTGCAAGACTTCCAACTCCGCCTCCGCGACAGCGGCCTCGAAGAGATCCACACCGCGGGCATCAATCGGCCCGTCGAAGAACGCGTCAAGGGCCTGCGTTCCGCCCTGGCCGCCCGCGAAGTCGAACTCGAACGCAAGAAGCAAACCACGGGCATGAATTTCGATGAACGCGGACGCGTCGAACAGGAAACCAAGACGCACGAGAAGATCGCGGAACTCCTGAAGCGTGGCCACCAGCGTTACAAGGAAGGCAAGTACGAAGAAGCTCTGGCCCTCGCGAAAACCGCGAAGGAACTCGAGCCGGAAAACCGTGCCGCGATCGCCTTGGAAAAGGTTTGCGGCTTGCGGATCCCGGTTCGTGAAGCGGAAGACGCTCGTGCGAACTCGGAACGGATCTTCCTCGAAGACCTCGATATGAATCCGGGCAAATACAACGCGACCTACAAAGATCCGCTGCGTTTCGACCCGCAATTCTCCGCGAAGCTCGCAAGCCGGAAGGGCTACGAGCGCCAGGACCTGAACATGCACAACACCAAGGAAGCCTTCATCGAACGGAAGCTCTTGCAGCCGACGACGCTGAACTTCCAAGACGTGCCGCTCTACCGCGTGCTGCAAGATTTGCAGGTTCTCAGCGGCCTCAACATCGTTCCAGACAAGGCGGCTCTCGAAGCCGACAAGATCAGCCTCGAACAGCCGTTGTCGCTCACGGTCGACAACATCTCGATGAAGTCGGCCCTCAACCTGCTGCTGAAGCAAGTCGGCCTGACCTATGTCATCAAGAACGAAGTGCTCGAAATCACCACGCCGAGCCAGGCATGGGGCAAACGCCGCATGGTGACGTACTCGATCGCCGACCTGGTCGTGCCCGTGGACAATCATCCCACGAGCCCGATCAATAGCTTCGAGGAAGCCCTGAAGCGGCACATCGCCACCACGGGCGGCGGCACGAAGTATCAACCGCCGGTGCCTTACACCGGGCCGAACTCCCTGCAAAACGGCGTTCCCGTCAGCCAAAACACACCCATGGGGGGCAACTGGCAGTCGGGCAAGTCGAACAGCAACACCATCGAGCACCTGGTCATCAACCTGATCACCAACACGATCTCCCCCAATACGTGGGAGAACGCGGGCGGCGAAGGTCGCATCCAGTACTTCCCCCTGGGCCATGCCCTGGTCGTCAGCCAGGTGCAAGAAGTCCAGGAAGAAGTCACCGCCCTGCTCAACGCCTTGCGTAAGCTGCAAGATCTGCAGATCTCGATCGAAATGCGGATCGTGTCGGTGTCGGAGAAGTTCTTCGAACGCATCGGCCTCGACTTCGACGTCAACATCCGCACGCCGCGGTATCAAGTCGAGAACCAACTGCAAACCGGCAACTACGGCAGCCCGTTCGGCATCAACCGCAACCTCAACGTGAACAACGTCGTCACGGGTCTGACCCCGGCCGGCCAGATCACGCCCGATCTGAACGTGCCGATCAAGGCCAGCAGTTACGACTTCAGCGTGCCTCCCTTCGGCGGCTTCCCCGGGACCCTGGGTCTCGACGGCGGCTTGTCGCTGGGCCTCGCCTTCCTGAGCGATATTCAGGTCTTCATGTTCTTGGAAGCGGCCCAGGGCGATCAACGCACGCACATCATGCAGGCGCCGAAGATCACCGTCTTCAACGCCCAGACCGCCAACATCAGCGTGCAGGATCAGATGTTCTTCCTCACGGGCGTCTCGGTCGCTCAGGCCGGCTCGCAAACATTCTTCGTGCCGCAGAACCAACCGTTCCCGGTCGGCGTCGGCATGCAGGTGACCCCGGTCGTGTCGGCGGATCGCCGCTTCGTCCGCCTCAACCTGGTGCCGCAGATCACCAACCTGGTCTCGGCGAACATCCCGCTGATCCCGGTGCAAATCCCGATTCCGCAGCTCTTCGACGCCCCCGGCGGCCAGGGCTACATCTCGGGACAACCCGTGATCTTCCAGATGTTCTTCCAACAGCCGTCGTTCACCAGCATTGAGTTGAACACGACGGTCAACGTTCCCGACGGCGGCACGGTCCTCCTCGGCGGGCTCAAGACCATGGCGGAAGGCCGTAACGAATTCGGCCCGCCGATCCTGTCGAAGATCCCGTACATCAGCCGCCTGTTCCGCAACCAGGCCTTCGGCCGCGAGGCCCAAAGCGTCATGATCATGGTCACGCCGCGCATCATCATCAACGAGGAAATCGAACAAGAAATCCTCGGCAACGTGACGCCGATCCCACGCAACTAACCTATGCTCGGTTCGGGGGAAACGAGCCCGCAGGGCGTCTTGGCTTGCCAAGACGCCCTGCGTTTTTTCGTTTCGTGATTCGCCGCCAGAATAAGCGCTTTTTGTAGGGGTTGAGCGGAGCGAAGCCCACCAAAAGGTTCAAAGCCTTCCCTCATTTCAACATCCGCTGTTGGGACCAGCCGTTCGACCTTTCGGTGGGCTTCGCTCCGCTCAACCCACCCTACGGACTTTCTCCCTGTCGACTTATTTGGGCTCAATTGCGCCAGGCCAGGCCAGTTTTCCCGTTTTCCTCTTGAAGCCGCCCCAGAATCTTCGGAAGATTGCGGATTGTCCAGAGAGCTCTCCAACCTCCCTCTCGTCACCGAATCGTCCCTTGCGGGAAGTCCGTTACGTCGTTGTCTCGCTACCGCATGTCCGCCTCGCCACCTCGATCACCGATGCAGGGCTAACGTCAATCGCCAAGCTCACGAAGCTTTGGAATCTGAATCTGTCCCGGACCCGGACCCGCGCGCAGTATCCTCAAGCTTAAACGCATGAAATCTCTGCGTTATTTGTATCTCTACCACCTCTACCACATCGAATTGGACGCCTCCGCCGTTGCGGAGCTTCGCGAGGCTTTGCCGGCGTGTCAAATCCATACGGGGAACGGCGCTTCGGAACTGAGCGCCCAAGACGTTGAGCCCCCCGCATGAAATTCCAATGAGATCGCCCTCGTGTCCTTCAATCGGACCTATCATTCCGCGTCCCGATGCGGTAAACCAAAGGAGGCGTTTGCGGCGGCGCGGGAGAATCGGCGGCCCCTTGTGCGTGCGTTTCGGGGAGCGGTTCGATGACGGACACAATAGCGGGAAGCGCTAACGGCGACGGCGGCTCGAATCCGCGCGACCTCACCGGCAAGGTCTGCGGCGACTTCCGCATTTTGCGCCGCCTCGGGCAGGGGGGCATGGGTCAGGTCTATCTGGCCGAGCAGCTTTCGCTCAAACGCAAGGTCGCTCTCAAATTTTTAAAGCCTGAACTTTCCGCCAACCCCACATCGCTCCAGCGCTTCAAACGTGAAGCCGAGGCGGTCGCCAAGGCCACCCATTCGAACATCGTGCAGATCTATTCTCTCGGCGAAACCGAGGGCCAGCAGTTCATGGCTCTCGAATACGTCGAGGGCAAAAACCTGCGCGAGTTCATCGAGAAGAAAGGCCCGCCCGATGTCCGCCTGGGCCTGCGCATCATCAGTCAAGTCGCGTCGGCGTTGCAACAATCGAGCGAGCTGGGCATCGTCCATCGCGACATCAAACCCGAGAACATTCTGATCAACCGCAAGGGGGAAGTGAAGGTCACCGATTTCGGCCTGTCGCGGCTTTTCAAACAGGACTCGAACTTGACGGAAAGCCGCATCGCCATGGGGACGCCTCTGTACATGAGCCCCGAACAGGTTGAAGGCAAGCCCGTCGATCATCGGTCCGATATTTATTCGTTCGGCGTCACGTGCTATCACCTCTTCGCTGGCCAGCCCCCGTTTCGCGGCCAAACCCCATTCGAGGTCGCCCTGCAGCACGTCAACAAGGAGGCCGTGCCGCTTGCCGAGATTCGGCCCGATCTGCCGCCGGACCTGTGCTTGCTCATTCACAAGATGATGATGAAGCGCCCGGAAGCCCGCTATCAAACGGGCCGGGAGATCGTCCGCGATGTGAGCCGTCTGCGGGACGCCCTCATCCAATCGGGCGGCCATCTCACTGCTCCGGCGCTGCCGAACTTGGCCTTCTCGGGCACGCTTCTCAACCTCGGTCCCAACGAGGGCACCGACGCCCTGACCATTTCCAGCGTCGGCAAGCAACGACCGCCGCGAAGGCCTTTGCTGTTTGCGGGTGTGCTCGCCGCCGCTTTGGGAGCAGGGCTCGCGCTCGGTTGGTTTGTCACGCCCGCGCCGATCCGTGCGGTGCCGACTCCGACAGCGCCGCCGGAAGGCCAGACGGCCGATGCGCCGGCGGCCGTCAAGGAGCTGTTCTTCGCACGAGAACGCGAGAAGGAGTTGCAGCGCCGCGTGCAAGAATCGCTCAAGAGCCCGATCGAACGGGGCCTGGGCCTGGAGCCGATGATGGACCTCGGCGCCCTCTACCTCCGCGACCGCAAGCTCGACGAAGCCGACGCCTATTTCAAAGATTTGCAGCGCAACGACCGCCGTTTCCCGCAATATCGCATCATCGGCCAGTTCGGCCAGGCAATGGTGTTGTCGTACCGCGATCAGCCGCTCGAATCGAACAAGGCCTTTCTCGAAACGCTCGACGGCATTCATCGCCTGGAAGCCAAGCTCGAAGCGTTGCCTGCCAAGAACGGCGACATCAAGAAGGATAAAACTCCCCTACGCAGTTCGTTCAGCCAATTCTGGAAGCAAAACGTCGCCTGGGCCGAACAGCTCGCGCAAACGCTGAACCGCAATGTCAGCAACGCTCCCGACGCATTCCCGAACGATCCCCGTCTCCAGGCTCTCCGCAAACCGCCGCTGCCGAAACCGCTCGCGACGCCTTGAGCTTTCGATAAGGTGAAGGTCATGAACGCTCTCACGATTTACCCTTATCTCCTGGGCCCCATCTGGGTCTTCGACGATCCCCGCACGGGTCTGAAAGAAGAGGCGTTCGTACTCGGCATGACGGAGATGATCTCCCGTATCGTCGCGCTCAAGAATATCCCGCAGGCGGCGTCGGGATTCGCCCTCCAGTTCAGCGCCGAGCCCTTCGAAGGTTTCGACGCCGAGCTCACCTGGCTGCGCAGCGGCGACCCGGAAGTCCTCCCGGGGAAAGACGGCAGCGCCTCGCAAATGTTCGGCAACTGGTACAAAACCACTCTTGCCGGCGAAGACATGGAAGGTTGGCTCTGCCCCGCGCTGGGCCTCTATTTCCATGCGGCGCCCGCTCGGATCTATGTCGGAGCCGCACCCCTTCCCGCGGGCGTCGATCCCCTCTGGCGGATCGACAAGAACGCCCCGGCCGCGGTGCGTTTCGTGTCCGCGGACGCCGCTTCGTCCGGAACGTCGGCTTCCTGACTCTTGATGTTGGAGCTCTTTCTTGCCTACAACCATCCGCCAAATCTTGGCCCGCGAAGTTCTCGATAGCCGCGGCCAGCCCACGGTCGAGGTCGATGTTGTCGCCGATTCGGGGCATCGCGGCCGGGCGATCGTGCCGTCGGGGGCGAGCACGGGGCGGCACGAAGCGGTCGAATTGCGCGATGGCGATGCAAGGCGTTTCGGCGGCAAAGGGGTGCGCACGGCGGTGGCGAATGTGCGCGACATTCTTGCTCCCGCCCTCGTCGGCATGCCGCTCGACGATCAACGCACGCTCGACCGGCTCCTGATCGAGATCGACGCTTCGCCGCAAAAACGACGCCTGGGCGCCAACGCGCTTTTGGGCGTGTCGCTGGCGTGCGCTCATGCGGCGGCCTCGGCTCATGACGTCCCGCTCTGGCGCCAGCTCGACCTGACGGGAGTCGCCCGCATGCCGCTGCCGATGGTGAATCTCATCAGCGGCGGCCTGCATGCGGGGCGAAATCTCGCCTTTCAGGATTTTCTCTTACTGCCGATCGGAGCACGATCGTATTCCGAAGCTCTCGAAATGACCGTTGCGGTCTATCGCGCGCTCAGTCTCGTCTTGATCCGCCATGGCCATGAAGGCGTGCTCGTCGGCGATGAAGGCGGTTTCGGGCCCAAGCTCGCCAACAACGAAGCCGCGGTGACGATGATCTTGGAGGCTTTCCGCGCCGCCGGCCTGGAACCGGGCCGCGATGCGGCGATCGCTCTCGATGTCGCTAGTTCGCACTTTTACAAAGACGGACTTTACGAGCTCGATGGCCGATCGCTGCCCGCAAGCGAACTCGCGGAGATGCTCGCCCGCTGGGTGGCCAAGTATCCGATTCTCAGCATCGAAGACGGCATGGCCGAGGATGATTGGACGGGATGGAAGGAGCTGACCGAACGACTCGGCGACCGAGTCCAATTGATCGGCGACGATCTTTTCGCCACCAATCCCAAGCGTCTGGCGCGCGGCACCAGGGAACAGATCGCGAACTGCATCCTGATCAAAGTGAACCAGATCGGCACGTTGACCGAGGCTCTCGACGTTTGGGCGCAGGCGAAGGCGGCGGGCTACCGGGCGGTGATTTCCGCACGCAGCGGCGAAACCGAAGACGCGACACTGGCCGATCTCGCCGTGGCCACAGGAGCGGGGCAGATCAAGATCGGCTCCGTGGCCCGCAGCGAACGGCTCGCGAAGTACAACCAACTCTTGCGGATCGAAGAAGCGATGGGCGGGCCCGATGCCGCTCGTTTCGCAAAGTGGTCATGGGATCGAACGCCAGGTTAAGCGACGCGGAATCCCAGCGGCATCGTCGCTCTTAATCGACTCCGACCAATTCGTCACGCTTCGAAATCGACTTCGAATACAAAGTC
>JBAXFO010000204.1:0-7633 GCA_037139885.1 Planctomycetota bacterium | reverse complement strand
ATCCCAGGTCAACAGGGGGGTGTCGGCGAGGGCGGCGTCGTAGCGGCGTGCGAGGGCGGAGTCGTGGAGGTATTCCCACAAACCGCGCGAGACACCGGGCGGGAGTTGCCAGTCGGCGGGCATTGCAGGGGTTGACCGGGACGGAAAGCAGCCCTGGGATTCGGAGTCCCTCATCCCAGGGCTTGGAAATTTATTTGGCGAGCGATTTCACTTCGGCGGATTTAATGGTCACCATCGAGGGGGGCGAGTTCGCAGCGGGGGAATGTTGCTGGAAGGCGAAGTGGCCCTTGCTGTAGGTGTTCTTGGCGTCGACGTAATCGACGACCTTCTTGCCGTTGAGAATGATCTGGATGTGGTTCCCCTTGGCGATGACTTCCTGCGTAAACCACGTGTCGGGTTCGACGAGCTTTTCGCTGATCTTCGCGAAGTCATAAAGGCTGCCGGTCTTTTGGGGGTCGGGGAAGGTGCTGTTGATCTGGGCTTCGTAACCCTTCGGATAACCCGCCATATACTTCGTACGGAAGTATTGGCCGGAATTGCCCTTGTCGGAGATCTTGGCGACGACCTTGTAATGGAAGTCGGTGAAGTCGTCCTTGTCGCTGAAGAGGTGGCTGCGATTCACTCCCTTGCCGACGATGCAGCCGTCGACGACGCTCCACATGCCCGGTTCATCGGGATGGGTTTTCCAACCGGTGAGATCCTTGCCGTTGAAGAGGGGGATCCAGCCGTCGGCGTCTTGAGCGGGTGAGAATGAGGCCCAGCCCGCAAACGCGAGGCTGGCGATCGACAGGGCGAATACGAAACGGCGCATGGCGCTCTCCTGGTGGGGGTCGGGAAGATCAAATCGTTATACCATTTGCACGGCAGGCCGCAACGGGCGAAAATGTCTCGCTCAGTCCCGCATCGACGGATACCTTATTATCGTGCCGCACAGCCGCGGCTCAAACTCTCACCTTCGAGCGAGGAATCGGCGATGCTTTACAAAGGTTTCGATCTCACCGGCCGCGTGGCCCTGGTGACCGGCGGCAGCAAAGGGCTCGGCAAGGCGATGGCGCGAGCGTTCGCCGAGGCCGGGGCGAATGTCGTCATCTCCAGTCGGCATGAAGAGGAACTGAAGCCCGCCCTGCAAGAAATCCTCGCCGGAACGGGCCGCGAAGGCGTCTACATCGTCGCCGATATGAACAACCGCGATGACGTGAAACGGCTCGCCGAATCCGCCATCAAGAAAATGGGCCGGGTCGACATTCTCGTCAACAACGCCGGCTCCAATTCGCCCGCGCCCATCGATCAGGTGAAGGATGAAGATTGGGACCGCATCATCGAACTGAACCTCACCTCGGTGATGAGCCTCACGCGAGCGCTCGCTCCGCAGATGAAGGAACGCAAATGGGGCCGAATCATTCACATCTCGTCGATCATGGGGTTTGTCTCGAAGGGGGGCCGGGCGCCGTATTCCGCAACGAAGTCGGCTCTCATCGGCTTCGCGAAGGGGTGTGCGATCGATCTTGGGGCGTATGGCATCACGGTCAATTGCATCGCACCAGGGCCGTTTCTGACCGATTTGCCGATGAACTTACTGTCGCCTGCCGAGAAGGCGGATTTCGCGAAGATGACGATCCTGGATCGTTGGGGCGAACCGAAGGAGTTGATGGGCCCTGCCCTGCTGTTGGCGAGCGATGCGGGGGCGTACATCACGGGCGAAACGCTGGTGGTCGACGGCGGGTTTATCTCGAAGTGAGTGTGGGCGGACGTCGCCGACGTCCGCGGTGGCGAGCGGCAACTTGACGCATGGTCACCGATCATGCGTCGGAGTTGTCGCCAATGACAATTCTTTGCCGACGTCGGCGACGTCGGCCTACGCTACGACCAGACGCACGTATCGATGAACGAATCGGCGCGATTCTCGCCCGAGATGGCGCCGATGGTGGCGCGCTGGGTATGGTCGCGGTGATATTCGAAGTGGATGTGATTCTCTTCAAGCCACGGACGCATTTCTTTCGTCCACAGGCTCTCTTTCATGCCCGCTTCGCTGATGAGCATCAGCTGGACGTCGACGAGCACGTTGCCGTTCTCCGCGAGAATCTCGAGGATCTTCGACTGAAACCCCTCCATGTGTTCCGGTTCGAGCCGCAAGCTGAGTTCCAACCGTTTGAGATACGTCTCGGCGACGCGGCTGCGGCTGTCCGAAATGGATTGCTGAACCTTATCGAGATGGCTGGCCATGCGATAGCGACGGCGGATCAGTTCCAGGCTGAGTCGTGGGCCCGACAGCGAGACGCGATTGCCTTCGAGCTTCAGCGTGACGCCATCGCCGAAGAGCAAGGCCCGGAAGTGCGGCCGGCCGCGCCATTCATTGTTGGCGACCTGAATGAATTGATAGCCGAGATCTTCAAGGATGCGTTGAATGCGGGTATGAAACTTCTCGCGATCGCTCACGCGCAGCTGGACCGTCTCTTTGCGGAGATGAAAGACGCCGACAAAGAGCAGCGCGATCAGGCAGCAGACCAGGCCGACGAGGACGTTTTCCCCGCGCATGGGCGAGCCGCCGCGAAAGACGGTGACGATCCAGGAAATGGCCAGAGAACCGCCCGTCAATGTGGCGACCGCCACAACAACCCATGCCGCAACGCTCGCAGCGCTTTTAACGGAGAAGGCCAGACGAGATTCCAGAGCAGTCATGAATGCCTCCGACAAGGCGATATCGATCCGCAAGGGGGATAATTCCAACCTTAGCTCGAAAATTCGCACGAAGCGGTTAACTTGGGCGATTTTCCGGTTGCGAATGGGCTCGTTCGCGGCTCTCCGCAGGAGAGCGTTGGCCAAACGCCCCCGCCCGTCACGAAAAAACGCACGCAAGTCGCCCGCCCACCAGTTCGCCCGCCAGTTCGCCTTGATTCTCCCCGGATCCTCGGTTAAAACCCGGCACTCGCTAACCCGGATATCAAGCGGGAAGGCCCAAGATCGGTTGCAGGGGGGTTTTCGGCAGGACGCTGAAGGCCGGCGAATCGATCGGAATCACGTGAACTAGAGGAGTGACGACGTGAAGCAAATTCTCAGGTGGGGCGTTCTCGCGACCGCCCTCATGGTCCTGACGGGCGTCAACGCCCGCGCTCAGGGGCCAAGCACAATGCCAGCGACCAAGGTCGGCGTGGTGAACATCGGTCTTTTGTTCACCAAGTACGACAAAGCGCAACTCATGAAAAAAGAACTCGAAAACGATCTCATGCCCCTCAAAGCCGAGGCGGAAAAGATCAAGGCTGTCATGAAACAGCACCAGGAATGGCTCGAGAAATTCGGCAAGGATCCTGCCCAGATGCCGCAGACGGAAAAATCGACCAAGGCCATGCGCGACGGCCAGCGGGCTCTCGAAGACCTCGACATGCAAGCTCGCAAGCTCATCGGCAAGAAGCAGGAAACCCAGCTCATCCAGCTCTACAAGGAAATCCATAGCGCCGTTCAGATGCACGCCCAACAGAACGGCTACCATATGATCTTCGCTTACGGTGATCCGCCCGATCAAGATCCGTTCACCTTCCAGAACATCAACCGCAAGATGGGCGGCATGGACATGGGCGCCGCGGTGCCCTACTACGTCCAGACCGGGCTCGACATCTCCAACGATGTGCTCGCTCGCCTGAACCCGAATCGTGTGGGAGGCGGCGGCGTTCCGAACGGCGGCGTCACGCCTGTCGGATTCCAAAAGTAACGTCCGCATCACTCCTTCTGGCGGTCGGCAATCGGCCGCCGGAAGGTTCTCTCTTTTTTCGCTCGCCCATCGCATCAAGGAAGATGCCAACGTGAAACGGCTTACACAGCGTTCCCAACGCACCATTGCTCGTCCCGCGGCCCTCGAAGGCACGGGCTTCATCACCGGCAAACACGTTCACTTACGGTTCGTGCCGGCCCCGGCTTCCGCCGGCGTCGTCTTCGTACGCACCGATCTGGGGCCCAACGCCACCATCCAGGCCCGCGCCGATCTCGTCACCGGCACTCAGCGCCGCACCACGCTTGGCAAACCGCCGCTGTCGGTCGGCCTCGTCGAACATGTGCTCGCGTCGCTCAGCGGCTTGCACATCGATAATTGCTACGTCGAACTGGACGCTCCCGAACCTCCCGGCCTCGATGGTTCCGCCGCCGCCTTCGTGCAAGCGTTGCAAGCAGCCGGGGCGGTCGTGCAGAATCAACCTCGCGATATCTGGGCGGCCACGCGGACCGTGATCGTCACCTCGGCCGACGCCACGCTCGCGCTGCACCCCACTGATACGCCCGAACTCCGCATCAGCTACATGCTCGATTACGGCGATCGTTCGCCCATTGTTCGCCAGGTTTACACCGAACAGATCACGCCCGAAGCGTTCGTCAAAAACATCGCTCCCTGCCGTACGTTTCTCCTTGAAGAAGAAGCCGCATTTCTTCTGCAACAAGGCATCGGCAGCAATACGAAAGTCACCGACCTGCTCGTCTTCGGCCCGCATGGTCCGATCGACAACACGCTCCGCTTCGGCAACGAACCGGCCCGCCACAAAGTTCTCGACATCCTCGGCGATCTCTCCCTCTTCGGCCACGACCTCAGCGGCCATCTCGTCGCGTATCGTTCGGGGCATCCGCTCAATGTGGAAATGGCGATCGTGTTGCGGCAGAATTTGAACCAGGTGTTAGTAAGGCAACGCGCCGCATGACCCCCGGTTTGACGGTCGTTAAGCGACCGCATCGCGGTCGGGGAAAGCGATTCCGCGGTCCCGAACCGGCCAAGGTATCGGGGGATTTCAGGGAGTCTTCGTATGTCTCGTCTTCGCTATGCAGTCATCGGCGTCGGGCATCTCGGCAAGGAACATGCCCGCATCGCTGCGACGCTACCCGGCATCGAACTCGTCGGCGTCGTCGATGCGAATCCCGAACAGGCGAAGGCGATCGCCGAGAAACACAAGACCCAGGCCTTCGCTCAACCCGCCGATTTGCTCGGTAAGATCGACGCCGCCAGCGTGGTTGTGCCGACGACTTTGCATGGCGAAGTGGCCGAACTCTTCTTGACTCGCGGCATTCCCCTCCTCGTCGAGAAGCCGCTCGCCAGCACGCTGACGCAGGCGAACCGCCTCGTCGAACTGTCGAACAAGCACAACGCGATCGTGCAAGTGGGCCATATTGAACGCTTCAATCCGGCCTTCGAAGAAATCCAATCGCGGCCCATGCAGCCGAAGATGATCCGCTGTCAGCGCGTCGGACCGTTCACGGGCCGGGCGTACGATGTCGGGGTCATCCTCGATCTCATGATTCACGATCTCGATTTGCTCCTGGCGCTGGTGAAGTCGCCCGTGCGGTCGCTCGAAGCGACCGGCATCAGCGTTTTCGGCAACCACGAAGATATCGCCAGCGCTCGGCTGCATTTCGCGAACGGTTGCGTCGCTGAAGTGCTCGCGAGCCGGGCCAGCGCCCAGGTCGCGCGGACATGGCAGATGTGGGGCCCCGAAGGTTTCGCCGACATCGATTTCGGCCAACGCAAAGTGACGCTGACGCAGCCCTCCGATGAGGTGCGCCGCAATGGCCTCAACCCGAATCGGCTCGACGCCGACAGTCGGGGGAAGATTCGCGACGAACTGTTTACGAAATACCTGCCGACGAAGACCATCGACGGACAAGCGAAGGATCAGTTGACGGCCGAGTTGGCGCACTTCGTCGATTGCGTGCTGACCAAGAAGACGCCCCGCGTGACCGCTGCCGCGGGACGCGATGCGATCGCCTTGGCGGAACGGATCGTGATGGCGACCAAGACGCACCGCTGGGACGCCGCCGTCGGAGCGCCCGCGGGACCGCATCGCTTGCCGGCGTCGCTCGGGAAGTTATTTGAAGAAGAACGCCGCGCCGCGAACAACCGTCAAACGCGAGCCGCTCGTTTGGCGATGAGCGCCGCCACATATCCCGCTTTAAAGCCGCTATCGATATTCACGACGACCACATTTGCCGAGCATGCGTTGAGCATCGTCAACAACGGCGCCACCCCCTGAAACGCGGCCCCATAGCCAACGCTCGTCGGCACGGCGATGACGGGGCAATCGACCAATCCCCCGACCACGCTCGGCAGCGCCCCATCCATCCCCGCCACGACGATAATCGCATCGGCCCCTTGAAACTCTTGCGCATGACGCAGCAACCGGTGCAGCCCCGCCACGCCGACATCGGCGATCAAGTGGGTCGCGCTTCCGAGCGCCTCGGCCGTGACGACCGCTTCGCGAGCCACGGGCAGATCGCTCGTGCCGGCTGTCAGAATGACGACCCGCCCCCGCGGAGGCTGCGGCGGATTGACGGGGATGAAGAACGTCCGGGCGACGCGATCCTGCCGCGCCTGCGGAAAGATCTTGGCGAGATGTAAGGCATGATCGTCGCCGACGCGCGTGGCCAGGCAATCTTGCCCGGCCCCGATGAGGCGATGGACGACGCCTTCGATCCATTCGCTGGTCTTGCCTTGACAGAAAATCACTTCCGGGTATCCACAGCGGCGTTGACGATCAAGATCGACATGGGCATAACCGAGGTCGACCGCGGGATCTCCTAATTTCGCCAGAGCCTCCTCGATGCCGAGAGTTCCCTGGCGTACGTGATCCAAGACATCCCGCAAGCGACCTGCGTCCATGACGATCCTTATTCTTGAGAAAAAATCGACCGATTTCGAAAAAAGGTTCAAGTTCCAGTCCGGATAATCCGATTATCTTCTCTAGTCGACATTCTATGGCTCGAATCGCGCCTGGATTGCCGCTCGGCTCGGGGGAAATGGAGCCGAGGGCTTTGATGTCGGACCAAACGTGTCGCTCGAGAGTGAGCCGCAAGGCCCGCCCTGCCCGACACGACGACGTGATCTTCTAACGGGGGAATTCGCATGTTTGCAACTTTCGCGAAGGCGATCGTCTGCCTGGCGCTTGGACAATCGCCGGGCGATGTGGTCTTCAGCAACTCGCGCGCTCAGCGAGTCGAAGCGAACTTCCCCGAGTCCCGGCGTGCCGAGATTCGCGAACTTCTGTTGTATGCCAGCCTCGATCAAGGCTTGAGCTGGGACCAGATCAGCAAGATCCTGCCCGATCAAAAAGCCTTCGAATTTTCGGTCCCCAACGACGGCGCTTATTGGCTGCGCGTGGCCGCCATCAATCGCAACGGCGAACAAGAGCCCAAGAGCCTGTTCAAGGTGCAGCCGAACTGGAAGATGGTGATCGACACGCTCAAGCCCATCGCCCGCTTCGCCTCGGTGACGCGCAATAGCAACGAAGTGTCGGTGAACTGGGAGATCCTCGAAGCTCATCCCGAATGGTCGACCTTCCGCCTCGAATACATGCCCGCGCCCAGCGGCCAGGCCACGCCGATCAACGCCACGCCGGGGCTCACCGGCTCCGCACGCTTCACGCCGAACACGAACGGCCCGGTGGTCGTGCGCCTTTTCCTCCGCGATAAGGCCGGCAACGAATCGATCGTGACCGCCGATGTCACCGGACGCGAAGGCTTTGTTCCGAACCCGATTCCGAGCACAGCTCCGAATGCCGCTCCGCCTTCCGTCGCGCAGCAACCGCCGACTCTGCCGAACGTGATCACGCCGCCGGTTTCGACGAGCTTCGAAAACTCGACGGCTTTTGCTCCGCCTCCGAATTCG
>JBAXFO010000203.1:0-7648 GCA_037139885.1 Planctomycetota bacterium | reverse complement strand
CGTTCTCGCGGTTCTCGTCGTCCACGAGCACGATCATCCGCCCCGCGCGGAGCTCGGCGATCGCTTCGTCAATACTGCAAAAATGGTTCGGCATGGTCGACCTCGGACGCGTCAGTTTCTTTCATTCTAGCAGGGCACGCCGGTTTACGCGTTTGTCGCCAGCCATGAGCCACTTGCGTTGTCGACATTCTCGGTTGCATTTCTCGTAATCGTAATCCCAATCCTGCTCGTCCTCAAATTCCTACTCATACTCGTCATCGTACTCGTCATCGAATATCTCTCTCACCAAACTTCACGCCGATTTCATCGTTCCCCTCCCCCACCTCGTTATAATTACGCCCAACGAACCGTGCCATCGTCGGAGACGAACTCATGGCCCCCCTCCCCACTGACGTCTTTCTTCCCGATCGCCTCCTGCACGAGTCGATCGAAAAGCTCCAGGACATCGCCACTCTCTTCTATCGCCGCAATCTTTCGCTCGGCACCAGCAGCAACTACAGCATTCTCCTGCGCCGCGAGCCGTTCGCCCTGCTCGTCACCGCCAGCGGCAAGGATAAGCGCCGGCTGAAGTCGAGCGATTTCGTGATCGTCGACGAAGCCGGTAAGGTCGTGGGCGGCGAGTCGGGCGAGCGGGCCTCGGCCGAGACTGCCTTGCACACGATGCTCGCCCAGCGGCCGAATGTCGGGGCCGTTCTGCATACGCATTCCGTCTGGGGCACGCTCCTTTCCGATCTCCATGCCGAAAGCGGCGGCTTCATCATCGAAGGCTATGAGATGCTCAAGGGCCTGGCCGGCGTGGCGACTCACGAGCATCGCGAATGGGTCGAGATCTTCGCCAATTCGCAAGATATTCCCGCTCTGGCGCGCCAGGCGGAACGTCGACTCGACGACCCCGAACGCCCGCCGCTGCACGGCTTCTTGCTCCGCAACCACGGCCTTTACACCTGGGGCCGCGATGTCGACGAAGCCCGGCGGCACATCGAAATTTTCGAGTTCCTGTTCGAAACTCTGGTCCGGCGGCGTTCGCTGTAGCGTCGTCGTGGAGGATCTCGTCATGGCGGTCGTACTCATTCCCGACGAAAAGCGGCGCATCGAAGACGCTTTCGAGATTGCCGCGTTTCTCGCTCCCTTCGGCATCGTGCATCAGCGCTGGCCGCTCGAGGAACGCGTCGATCCCGCCGCGCCCCCCGAGGCGATCCTTGCCGCCTATGCTCCCGAGATCGAAGCTCTGAAGGCCGCCGGCGGATATGTCGTCGCCGATGTCATCGCGATCGGCCCCGATACGCCGAACCTCGCGGTCCTTTTGGACAAATTCCGTAAGGAGCACACTCACTCCGAAGACGAAGTCCGCTTCATCCTCAAGGGCCGCGGCCTGTTTCACGTGCGTCCCGAGCATGGCCCGGTGTTTGCGATCCAAGTCGAGGCCGGCGATCTCATCAACGTGCCGCGCGATACGAAGCATTGGTTCGACCTCTGCGCCGACCGCACCATTCGCGCCATCCGCCTGTTTCAAGACACCTCCGGTTGGACGCCGCACTATATCGCCGACGAAACGCATGCCTTGTACGTTCCCGTCTGCTGGAACGCCCAGCAGATCGAACCGGAACGATCGTTCACGCCCGCGGTGACCGTATGATCGACTTCGCCGGCCGTGGGATTGTGCTCGACATCGAAGGGACAACATCTTCGATTCGCTTCGTCTACGACATCCTCTTTCCTTTCGCGCGGCATCGCGCCGACGACTTTCTTCGGCGCCGCTGGGAAGACCCCGCCGTTCAGAAGGCGCGCCGACAGATCGAGGCCGACGCGGGGGCGAACGCCTGGGAGCAGCCGCAGATTCTGGCCGAAGCGTTCCGGCTGATGGATGGCGATGTCAAAGCCACGGGCCTCAAGGCTCTGCAAGGCCTCATCTGGGAAGAAGGCTACGCGGCAGGCCTGCTCCGCTCGCACGTTTACGCCGATGTGCCCCAGGCGCTCGCCGACTGGCGCGCTCGCGGTCTCGATATCCGCATCTACTCCTCCGGCAGCGTCCACGCCCAAAAATCGTTCTTCGGTAAAACCGAGTACGGCGACCTCCTTCCTTTCCTTCAGGGCCATTACGACACGACCACCGGCCCGAAACGCGAGCCGGAAAGCTATGCCCGCATCGCGCTTGACATGGGGATGGCGCCGGACCAACTCCTTTTCTTGAGCGATGTTCCCGCCGAACTCGACGCCGCCGCGAGCGCGGGATGGCGAACGGGTTTGGCGGTGCGGCCGGGCAACGCCGCGGTTGCGGCCGATTGTCGCCATGCGAAAATCGAGACGTTTGACGAGGTCAACGTGCGAAGGTAGTGCAACCGACGGATCCTCACAGGAATCGCACGGACAGGCGTGCGTCACCCAAGCCGACCCCTTGGGGGTCGAATGACGTGGACACGGCGCGCATCCAGACGACCCCCAAGGGGTCGGCTTGGGTGATTCGCAACGGTCTGCGGGATGCTATCTTGGAGCGGGGCCCATCCCGCCAGCCATTCTCGCTTCTTGACCCAAGGCCGCCCGCTTGTGAGAATGTCAACATCGTGTTTTGATTGCCCGCGCATCCCGCCTTGGCGCCATCCTCTCTCGAACCTTTCGGAAACGCATCATCATGAGTCAACGTCGCATCGGTCTTTGGCTGATCGGGGCCTGGGGGGGCGTCGCCAGCACGGCCACCCTCGGCGTCGCCGCCCTCGCCAAGAAGCTCATCGACACCACGAGCCTCGTCTCCGCCAATCCCGCCTTCGCCGGCCTGGCGCTCGACGAGTTCACCCAGTTCGTCGTCGGCGGCCATGACATCCGCAAGACCAGCTATCGCGAATCGATCCGCGATCTGCACAAGCGCTCGAACATTTTCGACCTCGACCTGATCGAGGCCTGCCAGCCGACGCTTGACGTGTGGAACGAGAACGTTCGCCCCGGCACCGTCCTGGGAGCGGGGCCGACGATCGGCAAGCTCGTTGAGCTCGCCGAGGTCAACCGCGTCGCCACGCCGCGCGAAGCGATCGCGCGCATCCAACAAGACCTCCGCGAATTCCGCGAGAAGAACAAGATCGACCAGGTCATCGTCGTCAACGCATCGTCGACCGAGCCCCCCTTCAAACTCGACGATCGGCACTCCACCGTCGCCAAATTCCAGGCGGCTCTCGATCAACCCGATCTGATTCCCGCCTCTTCCCAATACGCTTGGGCCGCGCTCGATCTGGGCATCCCCTACGTCAATTTCACGCCCTCGCTCGGCTCATCGTTCCCCGCCGCGCTGGAGTTGTGCGAGTTGAAAAAGACCTGCACGACCGGCAAGGACGGCAAGACCGGCGAAACGCTGATGAAGACCGTGCTCGCCCCGATGTTCAAGCATCGCAACTTGGAAATCCTGAGCTGGGTCGGCCACAACATTTTCGGCAACCGCGACGGCCTGGTGCTCGACGATCCCGTGAATAAGTCGTCCAAAATCGAGACCAAGGATCAGGTCATTTCCAGCATCGTCGGCTACAAGCCGAATACGCTCGTGACGATCGAGTACATCCCCTCGCTCGACGACTGGAAGACCGCGTGGAACCACATCCACTTCCGCGGCTTCCTCAATACGAAGATGATCTTGCAATTCTTGTGGCAGGGCTGCGATTCGATTTTGGCCGCTCCGTTGCTGCTCGATATCGTCCGCTTCACGCTCTTGGCGCAGAGCCGGGGCGAGACGGGGACGCTCAAACAGCTGGCGTGCTTCTTCAAAAGCCCGATGGGGGTCGAAGAGCACGACTTCTTCGTGCAATACGCCGCGCTCGAAGAGTATGCGGCGCAAATCTGCAAGAAGTAATCATTCGCGGCTCGTGCGTCCGCAGAACGCTGACGGGTTCCCATCGTCGAACGCAGCACGCTGTCGGCGCTCTACGGACGCACCAACCGCAAACGGAATTTACCCTAATCAGGTCTCCACCAAACGCGATCAAACAAGCCCGATCAAATCGGACCACATCCAGCCGCGCCGATGCGGATTTGCTTCGTTCGCCAGCGAAAATTCGAGGATCGTCTGTTTCTGCCTTGCAAACCGGAAGTACGTAGCTTAGCCTAGCGACATGGTCGCCATCATGCTCATCCAGGATGACGCGCTCTTCCACGAAAACCGATTCCAAGAATCGGCGTTCCAGGCGATGCTGCGGGGGCAGAAAAAATAAAGCGACGGGTGAGGCAGCGCCGAACTCATTTATCGCCCCCTCGTCAAAAGCGCGCACCGCGGAATATGGAAGAACCTTGAATAATGTCTTCGTTGCCCATGTTGCCTTCAGGCGATCATGACGAGGCAATCCGGTTGGACTCTGCTTCGGAAGGGCCCTCACCTTCTTCTTACGGGACCTCGATGAAAGCAGCTTGTTCTCGACTTAACATCAAGAGCTTTTTGCCAGCGGGGTGAGGGAGAAACTGGACGGTTGTGAGACGGAGTTCGGTGAAGCCGCCGCCATCGAGCGTTTTTCGAAACCGATGATCAAAGAGTTTGACCCCGTTTTTGTCGGCGACAATCAGAGGTTTGTCGATCGCTTGTGCGTAAATATAGCCGCCGGCCGTGTCGAAACCGATCGTTCCTGGATAGGGCCCGAAATCGAGCACGAATTCCGATTTGAGCGAATCGACGGCCATGACCGCGGTTCGGTAGGTCCTTTCGAGGCCTGGGTTGCCGCCGCCTGAGGTCTGACAAACGAGCTTTGAGTCGGGGCTCACGGTCACTTCTCGAAAGTTCGAGCCGGCCTTGAATGAGTCGAGGGGGGTCATCGAGTCCTTTTTGATTTCGTATCGAGTGAAACCGTAAACGTTGTTGAAGAAAGCGAATTGGCCGTCTGGCGAGACGACAGGAAAGCCAACGCCACCGAATAATTTCGGCAGCCCTTGCACATCCTTCAATTCACCGGTTTTCAAATCCAGTATTCGAGCTGGGCCCTTGGCTGAGGAACTTACCGCCGCGATCGAAAGCCGTGGCGAGGAAGCGGCTCGTTGAAGCTTCGGCACTGGGATCGTTTTAATTGTTTCGAGCTTGGGATTCAGAATCCAAACTTCCTCTCGATCGGGAACGGAAACAAGCCAGCCTTCGGCGGACTGATCGAGCCAGCCCACCGATCGCCCGAGTTCTTTGGTCGCGACGATTTTGCCAGAGGGGAAAGCCGCCTTTACGATGTCCCCTTTTGCTCCATCCACCAGGTAAACATGCGAGCCGCTCGGATCCGCCCAACGGGAGCAGGGGAGCAATGATTTCGAATCGACGTCGATCTTCGCCACGCGAAGCTCTCCTTTGCCGGGGATGACGGCGACGTCGACATTCGTGCCTTCGACCTTCGAGCTATCGACGACTTTAATCTTGGGGCCTTTTGGCGCAGACTTCACATCTTCCGCCGTGCGAGCGGTGATGGGGAACATGTAGACGCCATTCGGCAACACCGCGAAGAGGTGTTCGCCATCGTCCGAGACTCGCAATCGGCCGGACGCATAGGTGCGATGGACGACGTTGACCACACGGCGGAACTGCGCCATCACAGTATCCCGTCCTACGGGGAACAAATTGCCGATAATCGTGGAATTGACCTCAGCCTTGACGGCGAGTGGGCGGTCGAGCATGTATTCGCCGGACGCCAACCGGCCTCGCATGTCGTATTCCTGAATGCCGAGCTCCCCCTGTCTCATGATGAAAAGCCGATCATCCTTGGGGTGAAAGGCCGCGGCGATAACCGTCTTCCCTTGGAGGTTGCCGACTCCGCCCCCTTTGTCGTCATAAAGTTGGCACCCCGCTGGGCCGGGACGGGCGAAATACGCGGCATCGCGAGAGCAAGCGATTTCGTAGTTGAACCCTCCGAGGTCCTTCAGCAACTTTGTCGTTTTCCCTGCGAAATCGTGCACCAGCAGCGGACCCGACGAAATGTCCCCCTCGGCGATGGCGGCGAACTTCCGATCGGCGCTCGCGTTGACGACGGAGCCTCCACGAACCCTTTGAATCACCTGCACGCCGTTTGTCTTGCCATCGATTCGTCGCAACGCCACCCAACCGGAGCCGGCGTACGACATTGAAAAAACGATGCTATTGTCCGAGCCAACCGCTAAGCCAAACACCCCGCTTTCGTCGGCGGGGGCGTCGAATCGGATCTGGCTGATTTCCATGTCATCTTGTTTCTGCCACTTCGTGGGAATTTTGTAAATGAACTGCGCCGAACTGGGAGCCACGGCGACAAATGAAAAATCGGGCGCGATATCGATCGCTTGAAGTCCTCCGGTCAGGTCAATCGCTTCAAGACGTTTCTTCGCCTTCGTGTCGATGACGATGAGTTGCTTCGGAGTCGTCACGTACAGCCGCGATCTCAGTACGTCAAAAACGCAATCTTTCGCAGAATCGACCGCAAAGAACAACCCAGCGTCCTTAGCGTCAGCCGCCTTCTTAATCGGCCCTTGGCTCCGCGATTGCGCGACAAGACCCAACCCAATCGCCGCCACGGCAAGAACAATCGCGGCCCGCACTTGAAGACTTCGAAGCGACATGGCTGGTCTCATGGAGAAAGGTAGCGCAGCACCAGTTAACCCAGCATGATTTACAGAAGATCATGTCGAGGTCAAGGAAGCGTTACGCCGTTCCTTTGGGCGCTGCGTCGGGCGGGTTCACGTCGGGCTGACGCGCTCACGCCTCGAATCCCTCAAATTGTGGCATAGAGTTCGCCCGTACGTAGTCGTTGATTGCTTAGCACTCCTCGAGCGACATCTCATGGGCGAAGCTACAACAGTCCTCGTCGAAACTCACCAACTCGCTTTAGTTCTACAGCGCATGCTCTTCTCGCACCGATGGTGCAATTTGTGGTAGCCGCAGGCTTTAGCCGCTTTAGCCTGCGGAAGTTCGTTGGCTTACCCGCCAATTCATCCGTAGGATAAAACTTGCGGCTACCACCAGTTGCGGTGACATTGCGCGACGAGCCTGCGGCGACGGCGCCGCGAACTAAGTCACTGGACTAACCAGCTGGCGTACGTCTTCCAAGCCCAACGGGTTTGGAAGAGCACGACGACTTCGTGCAAGATGCCGCGCTCGAAGACTATGCGGTGCAGGTAAGTAAGACATATCGTTCGCGGCGTGTGCGTCCGCAGAGCGCTGCCCGCACGCCGCGCTCGACAGCGGGAGCCCGTCAGCGCTTTGCTGACGCTTGAGCCGCGAACCGGTTGGGGGTGGACAATTCCCTGCTGGTCGCCCGAAAAAGGCTGTCTTCGGCCGCCTCGATTGGCTTCCGAACGAAAAACCATCTACGTTCAAAAAATTTTGCGGAAATCGGAAGAACCGAGTGTATAATGCGATTTCACCGTCTGACAACACTGCCCAGAGGGGGTCGTGGCTGAGCGCGACGGTTCGTTGAGGAGTCCCTTTCATGGGCAAGAAGTTGTACGTTGGAAATCTGTCGTATGGCATCAGCGATAGCTCGCTGGAGCAATTGTTCTCGGCTTACGGTTCCGTCCAGTCGGCCCAGGTGATCATGGATCGTGACACCGGTCGTTCGAAGGGATTCGGCTTCGTCGAAATGGGTTCGGATGAAGAGGCCCAGGCGGCCATCTCGTCCATGAACGGCAAAGAGATCGAAGGCCGCGCCCTGACGGTCAACGAAGCTCGGCCGAAGGA
>JBAXFO010000202.1:0-7650 GCA_037139885.1 Planctomycetota bacterium | reverse complement strand
GCCTGACCCGTCAGCGGATTGGGGTCGGCGGCCCAATACGTGGGCGGCAGCGTGAAGTCGGTGGCGATGCCGCGATTGAAGGCGCTGGCGAAGGAATTCATGACGTCTTTAATGATCCCCGACGGCGCGGTCGAGAAGGTGTTCTGCGCGAAGCTCGCTGTGGCGGTTCCTGACGTGAACGTTCCCGCGCCTCCCGTCACGCCGGTGAACGTCGTCGCGGAAGTTCCCGTGTAAGCAACCGTCTGCGGACTGGCGGGCGTCCCCGCGATTTGCAGCGTTCCCGAGCCCGGGAAGCCTGTCGTGGAAGAAACGATCACGGTGGCGTTCGGCAAGACAAGACTGCCGCCCGCAAGGTTCGCCGTCGAAGATGTGCCAAAGACGTTCGCCGACGTGAACGTGCCCGTACCACCGGTGAGATACGTCACTCCCGTGAATGATGTGCCCGTGATGCCGGTGTATCGTACGGTCTGGTTGGTGTTGCCCGGCCCGCCGATCACCAGGGTGCCGGCGCTCGCGAAACCTGCGGTGCTGCCGACATTGAGCGTCGCGCCCCCCATCGTAAAACTCGACGCGGACAGGGTGGTGCTCGGCAGAGCGGCGTTGTCGGGCGTATCGAAGACGCCATCGCAACCGAAGATCATGGATGCGGGCGACGCCGACGGGTTCACCAGCCACGACGGCGCGGCCGGAGCGGATGTCTGATCCGTGTTCGACGAGAAGATCGGCGAATAGATGTACGCCGTGTAGCCGGCGTAGGCGCCGCCGTATTGTCCGGAATAACCTG
The DNA here is from genome assembly GCA_037139885.1 of Planctomycetota bacterium. Lineage (GTDB taxonomy): Bacteria > Planctomycetota > Planctomycetia > Gemmatales > Gemmataceae > JAIEPT01. The sequence goes on along the minus strand of JBAXFO010000202.1, from coordinate 6,866 downwards.
TCAACGCCAGGACGGTGTAGGTGTTGGGCCCTTCCGTGATCGTCGTCGTTTTGCCTTTCCAGGTCGTGTTTGTCGATTGGCTGTCGAGAACGAATTCGTTGGTTTTGTAGTTGTCGAAGAACGAGTTGACTTCCGCGGTGTAGTACTGATTCAGCAGATCGTATTTGTAGTTGTTGATCGGCGGTTGGTTGTTCGCCGGTTGCGGCGTGGGGGGCAGGGCGGAGCCATCGGTATACGAAAGCGTGCTGGCGGACAGCGTCGTCAGCGTCATCAGGCTCAGCGAACTATCCACGAACGTGCCGGTGTTGAAGCCGGACGTCGTGCCGCGATAGACTTTGTAACCGGTCGCGAATGGATAGGCCGCCCAGGTGAGCGACGCCGTCGCGTAGTTGGTGGGCTGGCCGCTGATCGAATACGGCTTGAGCCGGACGATTTCGCTGGCCATGCTCTCGCCCGTGGCGCTGACGGCGGTGACGACGTAGTAGTAGCCGTCGTTGCCCGTCGGGTCGACTGTCAGGCTGCCGCCTTGTGTGACTGTGCCCGCGAGATTGGGACCATTGTCTTCGAGGGAAGCGAGAATGTCTTGCGGAGCGGTGATGCGCGTGCCGATCGGGAACGTCGTTTGCGAATTGAACGGCGACCCTTCGAGAAAGACGCTGGCGTTGGATGCGGGATCGAGACTGTTGATGTAGGTGACGAAGCCGTTGAACAGGGTGTCGCGATCCTGAATCATGCCGGTGCCGTCCTGAGCCGGCGCAGGCATCGCGGGACTCGTGCTCGCTTTGAACGGAAAGCCGACCTGGTCGACCTCGGAAATATCGATGTCGAGCACGCCGCCGGCGACCGCTCCCTTTTGGCTGTCCCAACCCCATTCGAACAAGCCGAAAATATCGTTCGGATTCGTGCCCACGCCGGGCGACGCGATGCTGCCTTTCGTGGCGTCGACCGGAATCGCCATCGGCTGGCCGACGCTAATGACGATCTGGCCCGAAGTCATCGGCGCCAGCAGGAAATCGGGGAGGTAAACCGTCGCCGTCACGGTCGCGTTCGTTTTCGGCAATGCGGCCGGATTGGGGAAGAGATTCACCAGCGGCAGGTTTTGCCCCTTGGGCGCCAAAGCGTAGTCCATCGCGATCGAGACGGTTGAGCCGATCGGGAACGCGCTGGTGATGCCCGTGACGCCCGTGAAGGTGTTTGCCGTCAAACCGGTGTAAGCGACGGTGATGGTCGTGCCGGCCGTGATCAGCGTCAACGACCCGGAGCTTGGGAAACCCGCTGTCCCGCCGGCGGCCACGGTGAGAGCGCCGTCGCCGATGCTTGCTGCGCCGGCGAGAGTCGTCGCCGCCACGACCGGCGCGGGCACGATCACCGATCCTCCCGGCAACGATCCCGTGCCGCCGGTCACGCCCGTGAATGTCGTCGCCGTCGTGCCCGTGTAACTGAGAACCACATTCCCAGTTGCCGATTCGACGATGAGCCTGCCCGCCGAGGGAAAGTTCGCCGTCGAGCCGACGGCAAGGGTCGGTCCGGCCACGGAAATGCTCTGGAGCGCGATGACGGTCGTCGTGCCAAATCCGGCCGGGTTGGCGGTGAACGTGAAGCCGAGCAACGAGTTCCCGCTGATGCTCGTGTACGTTCCCGTGGCGGTTTGGCCCGGTTCGTTGAGCGTGATCGTGCCGCCGGTCGTGGGAAAGCCCGCAACGGAAGCGACGACGAGCGCTGTGCTGGTCGGAACGATGGAAGTGGTCAGCGTTGTCGCTGGGCCGAGAGTCGTCGACCCCGTGGCGGCTGATGACAGATAAACCCAATCGTTGCCCTGGAGAGACTGCCCGGTCGAAGGCCCGACCGTCGGCACATACGGAACCGTCGAAGTGTACCCAGTCGTGCCGTTTTCGAGTTGGCCGAAGATGCCGACATACACCCCCTTGGCGGCCACCAGCGCAGGCACTTCGAACGTGACGGGCAAGGTGGCCGGGACCGCACGGGTCTCCAATTCCTGCAATGCCGGGCGAATGCGGCGATTCCTCTGTCGTTCGACAGGGCCTCGATTTTGGAAAACGCCACGGATCCATGCCGGGAAGTGATGAAGGGGCATCATGAGGCCTTTGGAGCAAAGAAGAATCGGGCATTGTTGGTACGAAGGCATTGCCCAGCGGCGGGAGACGGAATTCCCACGGCCGACCAACGCTTGCCGTAACCATGGCTTGCGCGCGGAACTTTGTCAAACGGGCGAAGTGGGAAAACTTTACGGTCGAGATGGATTCGGATCAGGCGTTAAGAATTGACTCGTCTTTGCGATGGGATCGGGAGTTGCCGATTCTGACGACGATTGTGGGGAATCCTTCAAGCCCTGAGATTCGGAGTTCCTCATCCCAGGGCTTGAAAGTCGTCGTTTACGGTTGTTACTTGCCAAACGCTTCCGCGAACAGCTTCTTCATATCGTCCCACGACTGGCGATCCGCCGCGGCATTGTAACGGATGCCTTTGAGGTTGCGTGCGTCGGCGTCGGGCACGGTGTAGCTATGGACCGCTCCCGGGTAGGCGACGAACCGGTAATTGACCTTGGCCGCATCGTAGGCGTCTTTGGTTTGCTTGATCGCTTCGTCGGGGATGAACGAATCGTCGGCCCCATGAGCGATGAGAATGCGGGCCTTGATCTTCTTCGCCTTCTCGGCATCGATCGGCGGCAGGGCGGCATGAAAACCGACGGCGGCGACGATCGGTCCCGCGGTGTTGGCGAGTTCGAGCGCGGTCGAGCCGCCGAAGCAATAGCCGATGGCCGCGATCTTCGCAGGGTCGACGTTCGGATCGTCTTGCAACACTTTCACCGCCGCCAACGCCCGCCCCATCCAGGCCTTGGGATCTTTCCGCAGCCCCCCCGCGAGCATGCCGGCATCCTTGGGATTGTCAACCAACTTGCCGTCGCCATACATATCGCAGGCGAAGGCGACATATCCGAGGCCCGCCAGCTGCTCGGCTCGCTTTTTGGCGTAGTCGTTCAGCCCCCACCATTCGTGAACCACCAACACGCCGGGTCGTTTCCCGGTCTGGGCGTCGTCCCAAACCAGGACCCCCTTCATCGTCGTTCCGTCATAGGTATAACTGACATCCTTCGTCTTGACGGCTGCAGCCGCCGAATGCGTCGACATCGCCAAAACTCCCAGAGCGAAAAACCAACTTGCGACTTTCATGGCAAATCCTTTTCGTAAAGTGTGACCCTCGTTCCACGCGCCATCTTATTTCGGAGCGGCCGTCCCGAACATCGCGTCGCTTCACTTATCGACCTTCCCTCCGCATGTCCCTTGACGGACCATTTCCCCCGGCGGACAATCACTTCTCCTGCCTGCCTCTTCCCCTCCGCATGTTCGATGGCCACCAACATCCTCTACGATTGCGCCAAGAACGCCTGGTTCAAGACCGACCTCGGCAGCGACGCCCCGCCTTTCACCAAAGAAGGCAGCTATAACATCGGCGTGATGTACGACCCCAATCGCAATCTCATCTGGGGCGTCAACACCGACAGCCAAGTCTTCGTTCTCAAATTCGACCGCGCAACCGCAATGCTCGAAGAAGTGAAATGACCCAAGCTCTGGGATGAGGCGCACCAAATTCAGGAGCGCCTCATCTCCAAGGCTTGGGTTGCGAATCAACGAAAAAACGGAACCCTTGCGGGTTCCGTTTTTGAATCGGAAAGTCTCTGGCAAAATCTCAGCCAAGGAGCAGGCTGGGCTCCCAACCGACGCGTTCGGCGGAAGCGCGGAGTTTTTCGAGAGCGCGGTTCTGGATCTGGCGAACTCGTTCCTTGCTGATGCGAAGCAAGTGACCGATCTGACGCAAGCTATGAGTGCCGTTGCCCGTAAGGCCGAAGCGGAGGTCGAGGACCTTGCGTTCGCGGGGACGGAGGTTTTCCATCAGGAAACCGAGAGCTTCCTGGCGTTCCGTGTTGGTGCGAAGGATGGAGCTTTCGTTGTCCGGCATCGCTTCGGTGAGCTTGAAATCGCTGTCGTCGTCGAGGACGGCGTTCAGCGAAACCGGAGCTCGGGTGGCGGTTTGCAAGTGGGTCAAGTGTTCGAGGCTGCTGCCGGTGCGGCTCGCGAGTTCTTGCGGACTCGGCAGATGTTGGCCGCCGTGAGCAAGGGCTTCGGATTCTTGTTGAAGAAGGCCGAGTTCTTGCAAATGGTGCGGCGACAGGCTCACCAAATGGCTCTGACGAGCGACCGCGATTTGCAGGGTCTGACGGATCCACCACGTGGCATAAGTGGCCAGGCGTGTGCCGTGCGAAACGTCGAAACGGTCGATGGCTTGCATCAGGCCGCAGACGGCTTCTTGCAGAAGATCGGAGTAGCCGAGGGCATGATGGCGGAAGCGCTTGGCGACGTGAGCGGCCAGGCGGATGTTCGCCGACGCGAGACGGTGTTTACAATGAATATAGCGGTCGTAGGTCCGACGAAGCTCCGGCTTGGCCCGTTGCTCGACATCGCAATAATCGCGGATGAACTGGGCCATGGGCCAAGGCTCAAGAGCGGGGCGATGGGCGCGGAGTTTCGGGAAGTGCCGAATCATGAGACGGACGAGATCGTTTTTCATTTCCCAAAAGGTCGCGAGAAGTTCGCGTTCTTCTTCGGGGGTGAGGAGATCCGAGGAAAAAATCGTCGTGGTCGGGTCGAGGGAGACCGAGATCTCGGCTGCCTCTGCTTCCGGGCGCGTGCGACGCTGGGTTTTCATTATTAAACTTCCCTTCAAGAAAGAGAGCCACGTAGCGGTGAAGTCCGGGACGTCTGCCCTCCATGCCAATCAGGAGGGCAAAACGACGAACCGCACGAGCGACAGGCGGGAAGTCAATCTTCCCCAGCACGAATGCACCTTTCGCGACGGCGGTTTTTGCGATTCTCCGTTTCCGGTGAACCTAACCCCCGCCTTCCTTGACGGCTTCCGAAACTTCGTATCCTTCGAAGTTCCTCTTCGACTGCTCTTGTCGAAGAGCTACAACTCACACCTGTAAGATCGATGGATTATAAAGGCGACATGAAGGCAATACAAGTGCTTCTGACCAAAAAAGTGAAATCCTTCACGAACTCTCGGCAAAGCTTGCGAGAGCGTGGAATACCGCAGGATTTGGCGGGTTTTGTATCAATATTGGTGGGCGTTCAATTGTCGGGTTGCGCCATTTCCTCAAAAAATATTGTACGAATCGAAACCATTCACCGGCCGAGACGACTCCAAAACCTCATGCCGCGGAGGTCGATTCGTTGCTCAGCTGCTCGCGCGGATGACTTAAAAGATGCAGAAGAAGCAGAATTTCCTGATTCTGCTTACCCAGTTCCCCAAAAAGGTCTGCGGGGGCCTGATCGTTGATGCGCCCAATCAGGAACGACAGTTCATCCGCCGAATAATCGCAGGCGGCCTCGGGCAACGGCTTGGCCAGCTTCATGGGGGGGGCCGACTTGCCGGGTTCGACCTTGGCGGCGGCCGTGGCTTGTTGCGGACTCGGAGCGCCGACGACAATTTCGATGCTGTCTTTCTCCGCCGCTTTCAAATGCGACGCGAGGGCGGCGGCGACATCATTCTGGTTTAAAGGCCGGGCGAAGACCATCAGTTGATGGTTGTCGAGCTGAAAGCACAGGTCGCAGATTTCGTAGAAATCGCGAGCCTGGGCTGCGATGGCGAACGCTCCCGCTGCGATGCACGCCTCCTGGAGAGGAGGAAAATGCAGCATATGGGCAATTTGCCGGGCTTTGTGGCGGGCGACGAGCACGTCGCGCTTGTCGTGGACGCGCAGCGTCCAGAAAGGCTTGGCGGCCATGGCGGTCTTCCTTGACTCGGGCCGGGGGTTGTCCAAAACCAGTTGCTCGTTGACCGGATGGTCCTGCATCGTCGTCTTCATTGGGAAAATCTTACTGGATTCCCCATTTTAAAGGCTAGACGAGTTGGCCGATTTCTGAAAATTTTGCGGACAGCGGTTCCGATTCTTCTTCCTAGCTTAGCGAACCCGCGAAATCGTTGCGAGACCAATGATGAGCGGGTCGACAGAATCCGAACCCACGCTCGTTCTCATTTGCATACTCTCTGAAGGAGAAAGGCACCCATGTCTGAAGAAGCACAACCGGCCGCGGCCCCGCAAGGTCAACAGGTTCAGTTCCCGACCGACGCCGCCGCTCTCTCGACGGTTTACACCAATTTCTGCCGGGTGAATGTCACCCCCGAAGAATTGGTCCTCGATTTCGGTCTCAATCCGACTCTCACGCCGACGCCCGCCGAGCCGATCAAGCTCACGCATCGCGTCGTCATGAATTTCTTCACGGCCAAGCGTTTGCTCAACGCTCTTTATGGCGTCGTGACCCAGCACGAAAACGCGTACGGCTCGCTGGAACTCGATTTCCAAAAGCGTCTTCGCGGCGGCGGCCAGCCTCAACAACCGGCGGCTCGTCCCGCGGGTGGGGCGCCCTCTCCGATCCGCCCCGCTCCCGGCCAATAACGTCCGAAGCGCTTTTGAAGGAACGCGACCCTGCCCCGGTCGCGTTCCTTTTTTTTGCGCGCAGAGCGAGGAAACGGACGCGCAAAAACGAATGGCCTGGGTCGATCCGCCGATCTTCCCAGGCCATTCGCTTCTCGATTCATCATAGCAAACGGATCACGAGCTCGTGCCGCCGACCGTGTCGCTGACGGAACTGAACGTCTTGTTGGCGTTGCTGCCCAGAGCCGTGATGGCCGTGATGCAGACGACGATGATCAACGCCAACATGACGGCGTATTCCACCGCGGTCGGGCCATCTTCGTTTTGGAGGAAATTGACGACGAAATGAGAAAGCGAACCAATCGTGTTCGGCACGGTATTTGCGCCTAGCAAATACATCTGAACAGTATTG
>JBAXFO010000201.1:0-7692 GCA_037139885.1 Planctomycetota bacterium | reverse complement strand
ATGAAGCCAGTGACACACCTCCGTCAACGCTCTCGTTCGAGAGTCGGCAACATCCGGTCATTTCGTTGAACCTCGCTCATTCGCTCGCTTTCATGATGGACGCATCGTACGCGTTGCGCGCCCAGGGCATCGAACCGGATCCCTGGCAGCGCCGACTGCTCCTGGATCGCGCTCCGCGCGTGCTCCTCAATTGTTCGCGGCAGGCCGGCAAATCGACCACCGTCGCCGCCCTGGCCCTGCATCAACTGCTCACCCGCCCCGGTTCGCTCGTCTTGCTCGTGGCCCCTTCGGAACGCCAAAGTTGCGAACTCTACCGCAAAGTCCTGGCAGGTTATCAGGCTCTCGAGCGGCCCGTTCGCGCGGTGCGCGGCAATCAAAATCAGCTCGAACTCGCCAACCGCTCCCGACTCGTCGCCCTGCCCGGCCGCGAGGGAACGATTCGCTCTTACTCCGGCGTCAGTCTGCTGCTGCTCGACGAAGCCTCGCGCATTCCCGACGACTTGTATCGCTCCGTGCGGCCCATGCTCGCGGTCAGCCGCGGGCGGTTGCTGGCGCTGTCGACGCCGTTCGGCGAGCGCGGTTGGTTTCACGACGAATGGACCGGTTCGGGCGCGTGGACCCGGGTGCATGTGCCATGGACGATGTGCCCGCGCATCACGCCCGAGTTCATCGCCGACGAGACGCGGGCTCTCGGGCAGCCCTGGGTCGATCAAGAATACAACGGCTGCTTCACAACGCTCGAAGGCCGGGTGTACCCGGAATTCGAGGCGGCGATCGTGGACGACTGCCCCGAACCCGGCCCGCTCGCCCGACGTATCGGCGGCATCGATTTCGGCTGGCGCAATCCGTTCGCCGCCCTTTGGGGTTTTGTCGACGCGGGCGTGCTTTACATCACCGACGAACATTACGGCAGCCAGGGCACGCTCGGCGAACATGCCGAGGCGATGCCGAAAAACGTGGAGTGGATCGGCGATCCCGCGGCGCCGGGCGACATCGGCCAGCTGAGGCGCTGGGGCTATTGCGTCCGCAGCGGCAAGAACGCCATCCGCGAAGGCATCGCCCGCGTCACGTCGCGCATCCGCACCGGCACGCTGAAAGTCCATCGGCGTTGTGCGCATCTGCTGCAAGAATCTCGGCTCTACCGCTATCCCTCCGAGCGCGAGCGCGCCGTCGTCGGCGAAAATCCTGTCGATGAGCACAACCACGCCCTGGCCGCGCTCCGCTATCTCGTTTCTCGGCTGCATGATTGAACGTTGTCCCTCAACTCAAGGAACTGGCATGAAACTCTTGCACCGCGTCGCGCGCTGGTGGCGACGGAAATCGTTTGTCGAGGAATCGTGGACGCCGATCGATGGGCCGCGGCGCAGTCGGCAGCCGTCGCCTCACGAACTTCTCGCCGAACTCAAAAGCACGGCCTGGGCGTGCGCCACGATCAACGCGTCGGTCTGCGCCGCGCTGCCGCCCCGGCTGTTTGTGACCGTCGCCCCCGACCAACCGCGGCCCCGCGCCGCCACGCGGGCCCTCGACGCCGACACGCTGCGCCGCGTTCTCGCCGTCCGCGGTTCGATGCCGGGCCATGCCTGTTCGCGGATCGAAGAGATCGTCGATCATCCACTGCTGAGCTTGCTGCGTTTCGATCTTTGGGAGGCGACGCAGCTCTCTCTCGAAGTTCATGGCTCCGCGTTTTGGCTGATCGATTTCGATCCGCTCGTCGAACAGCCGCGGGCGCTTTGGATTCTGCCCGCTCATCTGGTCATGCCCGTGCGCGAGCCGAACAGCCCGCGCATCGTCGATGCGTACGAATATCGAGGAGGCGTGCCGCAACGGTTCGGCCCCGAGCGGATCGTGCATTTTCGCAGCCCCGATCCGCGCGATCCGTATGCGTCGGGCCTCAGTCCGCTGAAGGCGTGCTTCGATCAGGCGGTTCTGGTTTCCGAGTTCGCGTCGCTCAAACGCACGGTGTACGACAACGCCGCCCTGCCGAGCGTGCTCATCACGCCCGACGACGGCCTGGCCCCCGAAGAGCGCGAACGCCTCGAACGGCAGTGGCGCCAAAAACTTCAGCGCGGCGGCCAGGGAGGTGCGCTCGTCGCCGATTCGTCGCTGAAGGTGACGGTGCTGTCGCATTCGATGGGCGATCTCTCGGCTCTCGCGGATGTGCGCGCCAGCAAGGAAGACATCGCCAACGCGTTTCAGGTGCCGATCCCGTTCCTCAGCGGCGAGACGAATCTCGCGAACATGCAAGCCGCCGATCACTTGCATAAATCGCTCGCAATTCTGCCGCGGTTGCGCCGCCGCGATGAGAAGCTCAACGAGCAATTGTTGCCGCATATCGACCCGACCGGCCGGCTCTTCTTCGCCACGCCCGACCCGACCCCCGCGAACCAGGCGCTGCTCTTGCAGCAAGAGCAAGCCGATCTGAAACTCGGCGTGCGGACCGTGAATGAGGTGCGCGCCGCCCGCGGCTTGGCCCCCGTACCGTGGGGCGACGCCCCCACGCAAAATCCCCGTTAGCGGCTTTGCGTCAGCAAAGCGCTGCCATGTCGTGGCAATCGACGATCACCCCACGTCAGCGTTTTGCTGACGCAAAACCGCGAACAAATTCAACCCTTCGAGAATTCCAACATGCTCAAACCGTATTTCGAAACCGAAGGTCCGTTCGGCGTGCCCATGAAAGACGCCCAGGCGAAGCTCCTTGAAGAGCGCCTCAAAAACGTCCCGCGCGACGAGGCGTTCGCCTTGCGCCGGCTCAATCTCGCCCGCGGGCTTTCGGAATGGCAGCCTGAGGGACGCAGCGATGTGTCGTGGATCACCGAGGAGGCGCCCGATCGCGTCGGCGATGTCGTCCTCGCCCGCGGCATGGACGACGCCCACTTTCACCTGAACCCGCTCGTCACGCTGAACCACAACTACGAAGAACCCCCGGTGGGACGATCGCTGTGGCGCAAACGCGTGCAGGAAGGCGCGCTCGTCGGCGTGAAGGCGAAGACGTTTTATCCGCCGCGGCCGGACACCTGGGCCGATGGCTCCTGGCCGCCCGATGCCGCGTTCGATCTCGTGCAGGCGGGCTTGCTTCTGGGCAAAAGCATCGGCTTCATCCCGCTGAAGCTGCGCGAGCCGACCGCGGCCGAACGGCCCACGATGAAATCAGTCCGCTTCATCATCGAGAGCTGGATCCTCGTCGAATACGCCTGCTGCTTCCTACCGATGCAGCCCAACGCGGTCGTCGAGCAGGTCCTGAAGGCGGCCCGCGTCCGCGCCACGCCCGCCGCCCCGAAGCCCGCGACGGCCCCGACGCCCGAACAGGTCGCCCAGGCCGTGCGCCGCTGGTTCGCGCAACCGCAGTCGGCCGCGAACTTGGAAAAAATCGTGCAACACGCCTTGACCCGCGCTAAGCAATTGTGGTAAGATACAAGTGTACAGTATCGGTCGCGAACGAGGCGACGAACCCAGCCACGGCGAGCGACCCTTCGCGGCAGCGTTTCCCGAGAGAATCGGGGGCACATCCAGCGCTGCCGCGAAGCGTCGCTCGCCCACGAAAGCCCGGTCGTCCCCATTGTCGCAGATCGCATTTCCCGTTTTCCCCTTCCTCCTTCTTCGAGACACATCCATGTTGATTCAACTCACGAAAGATTTTCTCGGCAATCCCACCGGCTCCCGGCTCGACATCCCCGAGGCCGACGCCCAGACGCTGGTGCAACAAGGTTACGCCCACGCGGTCGACGACGATCCCATCGCCCCGCTCGTGCAGCGTTCGATCCAGCCGGCCCTCGAGCAATCGCTCGACAAGGCCCTGGCCAAGGCGTTCGCGAAGTCGGCCAACCGGTTGCCGTTCGCGGGCGCGGGCGACTCGGTTCACGATGATCCTCGTGCCGGGTTCAAGAACTTCGGCGACTTCGCCTTGGCCGTGCGTGCCGCCTGCCAGCCCGGCAAACGCGCGGACGACCGCCTCGCGCTGATGGCGAAATCGCCCGCCGGCATGAACGAGGCGACCAACGCCGACGGCGGCTTTCTCGTGCCCACGGAGTTCGCCCGCAAGATCCTCGAACGCGTCTTTGCGGGGCAGAATCTCCTCAGCATGACCGACGCCTACACCGTTTCCGGCAACTCGATCGCCTTCCCGCGCAACGCCGAAACGTCGCGGGCCAACGGTTCGCGCTGGGGCGGCGTGCGCGCCTACTGGCGCGAAGAAGGCGACTTGCCGACTTCGACGCGGCCCACCTACGACCGTTTGCAGCTCACTCTGCGCAAGCTGTTCGTCCTGGTGCATGCGTCCGACGAACTCCTGAGCGACGCCCAGGGCATGGCTCTCGAACAGTACCTCACCCGCGTCGCCAGCGAGGAAATCAACTTCGTCGTCAGCGACGCCATCCTCAACGGTTCGGGCACGGGGCAGCCGCTCGGCGTCTTGAACTCCGACGCGCTCGTGACCGTGGCCAAGGAATCCGGCCAGGCCGCGGACTCGGTCAACGCCCAGAACCTCATCCGCATGTGGGCTCGCCTCTGGGCCCCGTGCCGCAGCAGCGCGGTCTGGCTCGTCAATCAAGACGTCGAAAGCCAGCTGCACGCCATCACGGTCGGCTCCGGTTCCGCGGCCGTGCTCGGCTATCTGCCGGCGGGGGGCCTTTCGGGTAAGCCGTTCGCCACGCTGTTCGGCCGGCCGGTGATGCCGGTCGAATGGTGTCCGACGCTCGGCGATGCGGGCGACGTCATCCTCGGCGATTTCCGCCATTACGTCACCATCTCGAAGGGCCTCATCGAATCGGCGCTGTCGATCCACCTCCGCTTCGACACCGACGAATCGACGTTCCGCTTCATCTTCCGCGTCGACGGCCGGCCCTGGTGGACCAGCCCGCTGACGCCGTACAAGGGCACGACGACGCAATCGTGCTTCGTGACGCTCGCCGAAAGGGCGTAAGCGTTATGTCTTTGTCCCTGCCGAGGCGCGGCGTGATTTCGTCCTGCCGCGCCGCGTCTCGGCCTCTTTTTCGGTTTGCCGCAACAATCCTTTCCGCCCCGCGCGGGGGACGCGCCTCCCATCGCGGTCCCCTCCTTCCGCACAGGCTCGTCCCCCGCGTTTCTTCTTTTCATCAGGTTCTTCTCATGAGCGATCTCATCGACCGCGACCGGGCGCTGCGCAATCTCAACGGTCAGACGCTGACCGCGCCCGAGCTCGCGATTCTCGACGGCCTCGTGAGCGCCGCCAGCGCCGCCGTCGAGTGTCACTGCCGGCGCAATTTCGGCCTCGTCAATCGCGATGAACGCCACGACGGCCAAGATGACGACGTGCTTTTGCTGCATCATTATCCCGTCGCCGGCCTCGAACGCGTCGCCTGCGCGCCGACCCCCGTGCTGTCAGTGCGGAACGAATCGGCCGGCGTGCAGCGGGCGTCGGTTCGTGTGCTTGCCGATGGAGTGGCGTTGGCGTCGGTCGCATCGGGAACGCCGACGACCACGACCATCGCCTTCGCGTCGGCGCCGACGCTGAACGCACTGGCCACGGCCATTGCCGCGGTCACGGGTTGGTCGGCGAACGTTCTCGATGCGGATCGCGGCCTGTTCGCCAGCGCCGATCTCGCGGCCTGCCCGGGGACATGGGCCGCACGCGCCGCCGCGGCCGAGCTCCGCATGTATACGGGCGAAATCCACGACTACGAATTCGACGCTCGGCTCGGCGTCTTGCGGCGCGTGCTCGGCTGGCCGGGGGGCGTCTCGTCGTACCGCATCACTTACACCGCCGGCTTTGACGACGTCCCCGAAGACGTCCAAGAAGCGTGCGCTCAGCTGGCCGCCCAGATGTTCTGGCAGACGAAACGCGACCCCGGGCTGGCCCAGGAAGCGATCACGTCGATCGTCTCGCGCAGCCCCGTTAAAGGTTGGTCCAGCTCCATCCGCGATCTGCTCGCTCCCTATCGCCGCATCCCCCGCGTTTGACGTTCAAGCCCAGGACTTGGAACACTCCCTATGACCATTCCCATCGCCAATGTGACGCTCGACATTTTTCGCGAAGGCAACAGTCCGCCGATGGCTCCCGATGTCGCCGCCGTGCCGGGACATTTGAGCCCGACGTTTCGCCTCGGTTTGCATCATGGCCGGTTGCTCGATCCGGCTCAGCGATTCAGCCACATTCTGCTGGTCGCGCCCGAGGTCGACATTCGCGACATCTACGACGCCGGAACCCTCGTCGCGGGACACGAGCCCGACACCGCCTACATCGCGGGCGATCCGTACCGCGTCGTCTTCGTCGAACGCCGCCAACGAGGGACAGCGGCGGATCATCTGCGCGTCTATCTGGCGCGTGGCGCGCCGGGGACGTGATGTTTCTGCCTCGCTTTGTTCACCCCGAGCCCGGAGCGTCCGATGCCCCTGCCCCTACCTGCGAACGTTCGCTTCGACCTGTTCCGCTGGGGATTTGGGCCGCCGGATCTGCCCGAGGCCGCGAGCGTCGCGGGGCATCTGGAAGGAGCGTACGACGAAGGGCAGCGGACCGTCGACGCCGCCAACGTGTTTCGCTTCACGCACGTGTTGCTGATCGACGGGGCCGTGCACATCCACGACGACTTCGATGCGTTCACGGCTTCGGGGATGCGTGACGCGATCTATGTCCCCGATGCGGCGGGGACGCCTTTCGACGTGGTTTACGTCGAGCGTTGCTCGGGATTCTTGCGGGTCTTTCTCAACCGCCGGGCTCCGGCGTGGCCGACGAACGAGCTTTAAGACGTTTCCCTTCTTTCAACGAGGTTGGACATGCGATTCGCTTTCGCGTTGTGTGCGACGCTGGCGCTTGGAATCGGCGCCGAGCCGGTCGGTAAGGCGACGGTCGGCGGGCCGGTGGCTCCCGATGGCGTCGAGGTGCAAAACGATTTTCCGCGCGAGTTTCACATCCGCAATCGCGGCGGCAGCGATGGGGCAGGGCTGTGCGTTTTCGCGAGCCTGCAACAGTCGGCCAAATGGCAGGACGTCGAACCGCTCACCGGCGTTTTCGAGTGGATGAAGACCCGTCCCGGCGGCGGTTGGCCCGAAAAGGTCGATCGCGTCGTCGACGACATGTGCCGGGCGAAGAAGCTGAAGAAGCCGGCGTATCTGCAAATCGAGGGAACCGATTTCGAGCTGGTGCGGCGGGCGTGTCGGTTGGGGCGGATGCCGGCGGTGACGTACGCCTTTTCGCCGTCCGGGCGATATGGCGGGGCGCGGATCGCCCACATGGTGAATCTGCTGCACGCGGACGAGCGCTGGTGCGCCGTGCTCGACAACAACTTTCCCGGCACCATCGAATGGATGACGCCCGCCGAGTTTCAACGCGTCTGGACCGGCGGCGGCCAAGGCTGGGCGGTCATCCTTCTTGCCGACGGTCCGCCGCCGCCGCCCGTGAACTGACGACGGCCGTCCCGACGCAGTCGCGCTTCGTCGCCGCGTGTTGGCTAACCCATTTGCGATTCCCTTTTCGTTGAAGGAGTTTGTCATGACGTTTCTGTTGCTTGTCACGGCCTTGTCTCTCGCCCAGGCGGACGATTATCGCTGGGTGCATTCGCCCACCGATCCGGGCCGGCTGTACCTTTACCGCGGCGCCGTGCAGATCGGCGGCTACGATCTCGAAGAGCATTATTATCGCCCGTTCGACGGCTCCTCGTGGGGCGCGAAGTCCCAGGCGCCGCTGCCGCCCCCCTGCTTCGGCGTGACGCCGAACAAGAT
>JBAXFO010000200.1:0-7699 GCA_037139885.1 Planctomycetota bacterium | reverse complement strand
CGACCTCACTCTTCTTTTGTTGAGGCGCCGGCGATAGGTTGAGACGTAGGCCGTTCTCTCACTCTGGATGCTCGATCCCCATGTTTCCCGCCACTCGTTTGCGTCGCCTGCGTCAACATCCGATTCTCCGCGACTTGGTCCGCGAGACCGTCCTGACGCCGCACGATTTCATCCTGCCGATGTTCGTGAAGCCCGGCTCCAACCTGCGCAAAGAGATCGCCTCGATGCCGGGCAACTATCAGCTCAGCGTCGACCGTCTGCTCGACGAAATCGCCGCCGCCCGCGAACTCGGCGTCAAAGCGTTCATGCTCTTCGGCATCCCGGCCGCGAAAGACGCGATCGGCTCGAGCGCCTGGGACGAAAACGGCGTCGTCCATCAAGCCTTGATCGCTCTGAAGAAAGCGTTTCCCGATATTCTTCTAATTACGGACGAATGCTTTTGTGAATACACCGATCACGGCCACTGCGGCCCTTTGTGTCAAGTGAATGGCCGCACCGATGTCGACAACGACGCCACGCTGCCGAACCTGGCGAAGCAGTGCGTCAGCCATGCCCGCGCGGGCGCGGATGTCGTCGCCCCGAGCGGCATGATGGACGGCATGGTCGGGGCCATTCGCGCCGGCCTCGACGCCGCCGGCTTCACGCACATTCCCATCATGAGTTACGCGGCCAAATACGCCTCGGGCTTTTACGGCCCCTTCCGCGACGCCGCCGAATCGCCCCCCCAATTCGGCGACCGCACCACGTATCAAATGGACCCCGCCAACGGCGCCGAGTCGCTCCGCGAAGTCGCCCTCGATCTCGAAGAAGGGGCGGATATCATCATGGTGAAGCCGGCGCTCAGCTATCTCGACATCATCCGCCGCGTCAAAGACCGCTTCGGCTGCCCCACCGCCGCGTACAACGTGAGCGGCGAATTCGCCATGGTGAAGGCCGCCGCTCAGAAAGGGTGGATCGATGAACGCCGCGTGGCGCTGGAGATCCTCACGAGCATTAAACGGGCCGGGGCGGATATGATTTTGACGTACCATGCCGCGGAC
This sequence comes from Planctomycetota bacterium, assembly GCA_037139885.1. Taxonomy (GTDB): domain Bacteria; phylum Planctomycetota; class Planctomycetia; order Gemmatales; family Gemmataceae; genus JAIEPT01. The sequence goes on along the minus strand of JBAXFO010000200.1, from coordinate 6,659 downwards.
GCGGCGCGGTGGTTAAGGTAACCGCATTCTCCTAATCGTTCTCGTACTCGCAATCGTACTCGGGTTTTTCCTACTCATCCTCATAATCCTCATCGTACTCGAATGGATTCGTTCAAATGGCGAGTACGATGACGAGTAGGAGGATGAGTAGGAAATACCCGATTACGAGTACGAGTACGAGTACGAGTACGATTAGGAACGATGCTCGACCGCTTTCCTTCCCCCATCGCTTCGACACCCTATGCCCCACCCCACTCTCATCCTCGGCGGCGGCCTCGCGGGTTTGGCGGCCGCGGTCGCTCTGGCGTCGCACCGTCAGCCCGTCACCCTCCTCGAATCCAAACCCCGGCTCGGCGGCCGGGCGAGTAGTTTTCCTGATCCCGCGACCGGCGAACTCATCGATCTCTGCCAACATGTCGCCATGGGTTGCTGCACGAACTTCGCTCATTTCTGCAAGACGCTCGGCCTCAGCCATTTCCTGACGCCGCAGCCCGACCTGTTTTTCATGACTCCCGATCGCCGGGTGACGCGCTTCGGCGGCGATCGCCTTCCGGCCCCGCTGCACCTGGCCCGCGGCTTCATGCGACTGCACACGCTCACGCTCGGCGAGAAATTGCGCGTCGCGTACGCCTTGCAATGCCTCAAACGCCCGACAGACGACGACCCCCCCTTCGCCGACTGGTTGGCGGCGCATCGACAGACGCCGCGAATCGTCGAGAGATTCTGGAGCGTGATCCTCACCAGCGCCCTCAACGAAACGCCCGACCGCATCGGCCTGCGTTATGCCCGCAAGGTGTTCGTCGATGGCTTTCTCACCCACCCGCGCGGCTTCGAAGTGGAGCTTCCCAACGTTCCCCTGGGCCGGCTCTATGGCGTCGAACTGCAAAGCTGGCTGCGCGATCATGGCGTGGAGGTCATCGTATCCGCGCCGGTGCGCCGTATCCGGATCGAGAACGGCCGGGCGGTCGGCGTCGAGTTGCGAAGCGATGAGATGCTTGCCGCCGAACAGATCGTCAGCGCCCTACCGTTCGAACGCTTGCTCGACGTGTTGCCGCCCGAAGTCATCGACGGCACGCCTGCGTTCGCGAACCTTCGGCATCTGACGCACTCGCCGATCACCAGCGTGCATGCCTGGTTCGACCGCTCGGCGACGGAGTTGCCGCACGTGGTGCTGGTCGATTGTCTCGGCCAATGGGTGTTCAACCGCGGCGAAGTCGCCCCCGGGGAACATTACCTGCAAGTCGTCGTCAGCGCGGCCCGGCTGCTGCGCGATCTGGGTCGCGATGAAACCGAACGCCGCGTCATCGCCGAACTGCGTGACCTCTTTCCAACTTTGAAAGACGCCACGCTCCGCCGCGCCAAAGTCATCACCGATCAACTCGCCACGTTCAGCGCAGCTCCCGGCGTCGATCGCTGGCGACCGCCGCAGCAATCGCCGCTCGCGAATCTTTACCTCGCCGGCGATTGGACCGCCACCGGCTGGCCCGCGACGATGGAGGGGGCGGTCCGCAGCGGTTATCTCGCGGCCGACGCCCTCTTGAAAAACCTCGGCCGAACCGTGAAATGCTTGCAACCGGACCTCGGAAAGATGTCTTGATGGCTCGATGTCCCCGGCCCAAACACCCCCGGAGTACCAGGCGGAGAAGGGGGGAGCCGTTGGTGACGCTTTTCCTTCGAGTATTTTCATGCAATTGCCCACCACGCCGCAAACGCCGACCTCCGTTCAACCGGGCGGCGGTTTCTGTCTCTCGATCGAACTGGCGTGGGGCCGCATGCGGCGGGCGTTTTTGCGGACGTTTCGGCCGGGGTATGTGCGGCAGATGCAAGAAAAACGGCAAGGCGCTTGCGACCGCTTCACGAATGACGTCATCGATCCGCGCGATTTGAAGTTCATTTCGAACGTGTGCGGTTATTCGTTTCGGCCGGAAGACGACGCCTTCGCCTGGCGCGGTCGGCTCGGCTTCGCGCGGCACGGCTGGGCCGAGATCATCATCTTTTCGCTCGCCGTGTGGGTCGGCCTGGGAGCGACGACGTTGTTGGCGGGGTGGGTGCATCCGCTGTTCGGCTTACTGGCTCTTCCGTTGCTGCTTTTCTGGGCGGAGATTCTCTACTTCTTCCGCGATCCGGAACGGCCCATGCCGGCGGACGTCGACGCCCTGATCAGCCCTGCGGACGGCGTCATCACGAACATCGAACCGGTCGACGAACCCGACTTCGGCCCGGCGCTGCGCATCAGCATCTTTCTGTCGATCTTCAATGTCCACGTCAATCGCAACCCACGTTCGGGCACGATCGCGAACATCCGCTATTTTCCCGGGGCGTATCTCGACGCGCGCAATCCCGACAGCGCCAAGCGGAACGAACAACTCTGGATCGACATGACCGACGCTCTGACCGGGCAACCGATGCGCGTGAAGCAGATCTCGGGGGCCATCGCGCGCCGCATCGTCTGTTGGCTTAAAAGCGGGGATCAGGTCGTCAAAGGACAACGGCTCGGCATGATCAAGTTCGGCTCGCGCACCGATCTTTTGCTCCCGGCCAGCGCCGCGGTGAAGGTCGAAGTGAAGGTCGGCGACAAGGTGCAAGGCGGGATGACGATTCTCGCGCGGGTGTCGTAAATCCCAATCGGCAGCGGACGCACGCCGGGTGTTTTGATCGTTTTCCTTCTTCTAGTCCAACGGGGTTCTATCCCAAAGCGCAAGGGTCGGCATTGACAACGCGCTGTCAATGTTCACGACTCTTCGCAGGCGCTGCGAACTTCGTCGCGACCGACGTGGGGGCACGCCAGCGCTCTCCTACGGAGAGCCGCGAACCCCATCAACGACTGCGTCCTTCTCTCGTCGCCGCAACTCACCTCTTGCCGTCAGATCGCCTCATCCCCTTCCGCGCCCCAAGCCGCCGCCGATATTGAGAAACTTGAATCCTTTTCCGAAGATTTCCAAATTTGAGTGAAAAGACGGGGGACTTTTAACCGATGTAACGAAAAGACCGTCGGTAGGGGTTGTATCGATTCGTCGGCGCCCTGCCCCGGCCCCTGGAAATCGTGAGCTGCAGCAAATGGGGCCGTTGGTCCTGGAGGATTGCGTCCATGGCGAAGCGCAGGAAACTTTGGAAAGCGTCTCTGCTCGGCGGCATGGGGAGCGCCCTCGCCTTCGGGTACAGCCTTTCCGCCCAGGAACCGACGGCCGCACCTGCACCGACCAACGGCTTCACGAATTTCTTCGGGAAGCTTCTTCTGGTCCAGCAACCCGCGCAGCCGCCGACGCCGGCTCAACCGCCCACGCCCGCGCAGCCGCCCGCTCCTGCGCAGCCGCCGGCCCCGGCGCAGCCGCCCGGCCAAGCTCCGGCCACGGCGCCGCAGGGGGAATCGTCGATCGCCAGCATCTTTCGCAGCAGTTTCACGGCTCCCCCGGGCTCCACGGGCAGCGATGCCGCCAACGCTCCCGCGGGCGCTGGCGTGCAGGGCACGGTCTCAACAAGTCAGCAACAGCAGCTTTCGAGCACGCCGTCGACGGGGGTGGTGTCCGGCGCCGAAGCGATCACGCGCAACACCACCGACACGGGCGATCTGCTCGGCAAATCGTTCGGCTCGGTCGGCGTGGAGATCCAACGCCGTAACCCGATCACTTCGGACCCGCACATTCGCGGATTTCATCTGGGCCAGGTGATCACGTCGGCCGACGGCGCCTTCTGGATCCCGGCCCGGGCGGATCTCGACACGATCGTCAGCAAGCTCGACTCGGCGAACATCGCGAACATTCTCGTTCTCAAAGGACCCTACAGCGTTCGCCATGGGCCGGGGTTTAGTTTTCTGGATGTCGAGACGCTGTCGACGCCGCGTTACAAAACCTTCGAAGTCCACGCCTCGACGTCGGCGACTTACAAGTCGAACGGCGACGGCCTCAACGGTCGGCAGTCGGTGTGGGGCGGCGGCAAGGATTATGGCTTCCGCGTCGATTACGATCTGATGACGGCGAACGATTACCACACGGGCGGCAATCGCAGCGTGATGCCGTCGAGCTACAACTCGCAGGACTTCAACTTCGCTTTCGGCCTGGACCTGACGGAGAACTCGCGCATCGAATTGCGGGCGTTGCATCTGTCGCAGCGCAACGTCGAATTTCCCGGCATCGTCACCGATCTCACCAAGGCGATCACCGATGGCTACACGATGCGCTACATCGCCGAGAATCAGGAATGGTTCGATCGCATGACGGTCGACGCCTGGTACAACCAGACGCGTTTCGCGGGCGATAGCCTCAGCAGCGGCAAGGCCCGGCAGATTCCGCAGCTCAGCAACATCGCGACGGTGAGCGATGCGTTCGGCAACGTCCTCCCCGGTTTCCAGGCTCGCTATTCCGTCGAGACGAACGGCGAAAATCATAGCTGGGGCTTTCGCGAAGCCATGACCTGGGGCCAGAAGAACGATCTGCAAGTGACCGCGGGCGTCGATTTTTCGTATCTGTCGACGGCCATCAACGAGTTCGATTCGTTCGTCATCACGACGCAGAACTTCCCGATCCCGCGCAGCTACTCGACCGACCCCGGCTTCTTCGGCGATGTGCTCGTGCCGGTGGGCGAGAGTTTGAGTTTCAAGAGCGGCGTGCGCTTCGACTTTCAACAGTCGCGGATCGTGAACCCGGCGACGTTTCCCTCGCTGCTCGCCCCGGGGTTCACGCAGAACGATTTCCTTCTCGGCATTCTCGGACCGAACGCGCTCGACACGCAAAACTTCGGCCTGTGGTCGACGTATCTCACCGGCGAATACAAGATCAACAGCGAGCTCACGGCGTCGCTCGGTTACGGTTTCGCGCAGCGTCCGCCGACGCTGACGGAGTTGTTCGCCGCCGGCACGTTTCTCGGCGTGCTCCAGCCGGGCCTCACGTTCGTCAACGGCAACCCGAACTTGAAGCAGGAGCAACTGCATCAGTTCGACTTCGGCCTGAAGGCGAACTACGAAAACATCCGTGGCGGGGCGAACATGTATTTCGCCCATGTGTTCGATTACATCACGTATTTGCGGATCAGCCAACTCGCGATCTTCAACGGCTACAAGTACATCAACACGAATCAGGCGGCGCTGTCGGGCTGCGAAGCGTTCGGCGAGGCGGATCTCACATCGTGGTTGACGCCGTTCTTCACGTTTTATTACACGCAGGGGACCGACCTGACGCGGAACGAGCCGCTGCCGAACATTTTCCCGATGGATGTCCGCGTCGGCTTCCGCATTCACGAAGCGACCAAGGCGCCGACCTGGGGAACCGAGTTCACCGCGCGCATGGTGCAGGGCCAAAGCCGGGTGGCTTACTACCTGGGCGATTACTCCTCGGGCGGCACGAACGAACTGCCGACGGCGGGCTTCACCGTTTTCGACATTCGCGGCTACTGGGCCGTGACGAAGAATGTGCTCGCGACCGCGGGGCTGGAAAACGTCGGCGATCGCTATTACCGCGAGCACCTCGACTACCGCTCGGGCGGCGGCGTGTTCCAGCCCGGTCGAAGCTTGTATCTGGGTTTGCGTGTGACGTACTGATTTCCTCGAAGATTCGCTGCGGGGGATTGGGCGACGGAAGGGTTTAGGAATTCCGTCAGGGGAATGTCCCATCAAGGGATGATCACGAAAGGATTCGCGATGTTGGCCTGGATTCGATCGAAATTTCGCGGCGATTTCAAGACCGTCCCACGTAAGGCGCAGGGGCGGGTCAAATTTCGACCGTCCGTTTTCGCTTTTGAAGATCGGCTCGTTCCCGCGACGATCAACGTCGCCGACGAGACCCAGTTGACCGCCGCCCTCGGCGCCGCCGTCAACAACGACGTCATCAATTTCACCGCCGCCAGCATCGATCTGACGACGGCGTTCTCGGCGACCAACGGCGGTTCCTACTTCCGCGTGACGACGAACCTGTCGTTCACCAGTTCGGTGGGCGGGACCACGCTCAGCCGCAATTCGGCGGCGGCGGCGTTCCGCATTTTTGAGATCGCGAGCACGGGGGCTGTGTCGTTCACGAACATCAGTTTCACGGGAGGCGCTCCCGACACGGGGAATAACGGCGGCGCCCTCCTGTTCAACGGCGCCGGCACGTTCACCATGACCGGCGGCACGCTGTCGAACAACGCAGCGGCGAACGGCAGCGGCGGCGCGATCTTTATCAGCGCCGGCACGCTGTCTCTCGACGGCGCCACCATCGGCACAAACATCAACGGCAATACGGCGGCCCGCGGCGGCGGCATCGGCGTCGATAGCGCCGGCACCGTTTCGTTCATTAACAACGCCACGAACATCCGGTTCAATTCGGCCACCACGACGGGCGGCGGCATCGACTTTGGGACCGCGTTCGCGGGCACGCCGACGTTCACGGCGCTCCTCAACGTCTCGAACAACCAGACGACCGCCAACGGCAGCTCCGGCGGCGGCATCGCAATGCGCGGGACGGGCTCCGTGACGTTGAACGGCGCCACCATCCGCCTCAACCAAGCCAACGGCAACGCGACCAGCGGCGGCGGCGGCATCGCGGTCAGCGCCGGCACGGTGAACATCAACGGCACGACGACCATCGGCGGCGCGGCGACGGGGAACTCGACCACGGGCTCCGGCGGCGGCGTCCTCGTCAATGGCGGAACTCTCACTGTGGCGTCGACCGCGGCGGTGTCGAACAACT
>JBAXFO010000199.1:0-7703 GCA_037139885.1 Planctomycetota bacterium | reverse complement strand
GCTGCGGTCGAATTCATGTCCCCAGGGAGCTTTCCGCCCGTCACTGGCTATCGTGGCGGGGGACCGCATCGTTTGAACCCTGGCGAGTGGACCGACGACACGAGCATGGCATTGGCGCTGTCCGATAGTCTCCGCAATGTCGGTTGGGATTTGAACGACCAGGCTGAGCGCTACGTTTCGTGGATGCAGCAAGGCAAGTACTCGGTGAATGGGAAGTGTTTCGACATCGGGATCACGACAAGTGCGGCTTTGCATCGCTTTCTCGATGGGCGAGATGCCCGTAAGTCCGGAGGAGCCGCGGAGTCGGCAAGTGGAAATGGCTCGATCATGCGGCTTGCTCCGGTGCCGATTCGCTTCGTCGATTATTACCCGCACAAGATCGAGGAGCTTTCCCGGTTGGCGGCAGAGTCGAGTTTGCCGACGCACGCCAGCGAGCAATGCGTGTCAGCGTGCCGGTATCTGGCGACCGTTCTCGCCGCCCTGATCCGGGGTGAAGATCGCGAAGTCGTTTTGTCGTCGGACTGGCCGGCGTTGAGACAACTTAATGACATCGAATCGTTGCATCCGCTAATTCAAGACATCACTCAGGGCAGTTTTCGCCATAAACAACCGCCCGCCATCAAAGGATCGGGCTGGGTGGTCAAAAGTCTGGAAGCGTCGTTATGGGCCTTTCATAACACCAACACATTCGAGGAAGCCGTCTTGAAGGCGGTGAACCTCGGTGATGACGCCGACACGACCGGGGCGATCTGCGGGCAACTGGCCGGGGCGTATTGGGGCGAATCGGGCATTCCCGAATCGCTCAAGGCGGGGCTATCGCGTAAGGATATGCTGGAGAAGGCGCTGGCGGGGATCGTGGTTGATTGATGGCGAGAGGTTTGCCTGATGAGAATTGCGACCTGGAATTTACAATCCGATAAGCCTCTTCACCAAGAACGTGAAGCCCTCTTCCGGCGAGAAATTAACAAAGTGAATGCCGACGTATGGGTGCATACGGAGACTTGGAAGCATTTCTTACCGGGAGAAGGCTATCGTCTGGCGGCAGAGTCGAGTCAGGCAAAAGATTTGACGCCCGCAGATCGGCGTTGGGTCGCGATCTGGGTGAGGTCGGACTTTGAAGCACGACGACAAGAAGTTCAAGGCCAGCCGGATCGAATGGTATGCGTTCAGATCAAGAAGCCGGGCCAGCGATCCATCGTGGTGATCGGAACCGTCCTTCCCTCACCCGGCGACCGTCGCTACCCAACCGCCGTTGATTTTTGTTCGGCTCTCACCGCACAAACAATTGAATGGGAACCGTTGTGGGGTACTCCTCGGTCGAACATTTTCTTGGTCGCAGGAGATTTCAATCAGTCACTTCCTCGCCAAGGCAATTTCGGTTCCATTAAAGGCGAACTCGCCGTATTGGATGCACTAAAACGTCACGATCTGTTTTGCCTAACCCCAGGAAATGTTTCACTGACGAACAAGCCCAGGATCGACCATATTTGCGTAAGTCGAAATGGCATTCAACCTCCATTTCTACCGCAAGCGGGCGCATGGGAAGCGCCGTGCATCGGCGAAAAGGAAATCACCGATCATTCCGGTACGTTTGCCGACCTGGATTTACCGGAGTTTCCATGACCACAATCCTCTTCCTCCACGGCTGGCATTCTGTCCCAGGCGGCGTCAAACCGACCTACCTCAAGGGTCACGGCCACGAAGTTTTGAACCCGGTTCTCGATGACGACGACTTTGCCCTGGCCGTCACAATGGCCCAGACCGAGTTCGAGACGCACAAGCCTGAGGTCATTGTGGGATCGAGCCGAGGAGGGGCCGTCGCGATGAATATCAATAGCGGCAGCGTCAAGCTCGTGCTTCTTTGCCCGGCGTGGAGGAAGTTCGGGACGGTCAGGACCGTGAAGCCCGGCACGGTGATCTTGCACAGCCGAGGCGATGACGTAGTTCCCTTCACCGATTCCGAGGAGTTGGCTCGAAATTCAAGGGCGACGTTGATCGAGGTCGGCACGGATCATCGACTCGCCGACCCGGAAACGCTGGCGGCGATGTTGAGGGCGTGCGAGGGATGGGACTACGAACATTCGTTCCGCTAATATCACTCGGTCGCCAGTCGATCCGTCATGCAGGCTGAGCAAGAACGCCAACCCGGAGAAACAGCCATGAAAACCTTCCTTCGTACCACAACGATCTTGGCGCTTTCGGCCATCAGCGCTTTCGCATCATCGACCGCCCAGCCCTGCACGGGCATCACGATCAAGCCCAAAGATGGCTCGATAATTTTTGCCCGAACGCTCGAATTCGCCGCGGACCTCAAATCGAACGTCATCGTCGTGCCACGAGGAAAGGAGTACGTCGGGACCGCACCGGGCGGAAAACCAGGGCTTCGCTGGAAGACCAAATACGGAACGGTCGGAGCCAACGCCTTTGACATGCCCGTGGCGGTGGACGGGCTCAACGAAAAAGGACTGCATGTCGGACTTTTCTACTTTCCCGGCTTCGCCAAGTATCAGGAGGTCAAAGCCGATGATGTCGGAAAAGCGCTGGCTCCCTGGGAACTCGGCACGTTCCTGCTCGGCACCTGCTCGGACGTGAAGGAAGCCGCAGCCGCCGCTAAGAGCGTTCTGGTGGGGGAAGTCGTGCAAAGGGACATGGGCATCGTGCCGCCGGCTCATTACATCGTCACTGACGCCAGCGGCAAAAGCGTGGTTCTCGAATATGTCGGCGGAAAACTCCATGTTCACGCCAATCCATTTGGCGTGATTTCGAACTCGCCCACCTTCGATTGGCACATGACCAACCTCAGCAACTACGTCACGCTCTCCAAGAAAAACATGGAATCGATCGACCTCGCCGGCAAGGAGATCAACGGGCTGGGCCAAGGGAGCGGCATGCTCGGCCTGCCCGGCGATTTCACGCCGCCGTCGCGGTTCGTTCGGGCGGTCGCCTATTCCAAAACAGCTTTGCCGGTTGAAAAAGCGAAAGACGGCGTCCTGCAAGCCTTCCACCTTCTGAATCAGTTCGACATCCCCAAGGGAGCAGCCCAGGGCATCGAACACGGCAAAGAAGTCTACGACTACACGCTCTGGACGAGCGCCGCCGACCTGAAAAACCTGCGCTACTTTTTCCGCACGTTCGACAACAGCCGCATTCGCATGGTGGACATGAAAGCGGTGGACCTCGACGCCAAAGCAGTCCGAACGATCTCGATGAAGGGCGAAGAGGAAATTGAAGACGTTTCGGGAAGGGCCAAATAGCGGCGACGAACATTTGAAGGAATGGATTGAGCGAGCGCTCAAGTACGTTGCGAAGTTGGCCGCGATGTAGAAAGGACATGAATCAAATGGCTCCAACCATCCGAACACCCGCCGAGGGCCGCACCGTTGCCGTCGTCGGCGACGTGTACCGCTTCTTAGCGACCGGGGACGACACGAACGGCAAGTATGCCATGTGGGAAGCCATCGTGCCTCCTGGCGGCGGGCCCCCCGCACGTTCATAGCCGAGAAGAAGAAGGGTTCTACATCCTCGAAGGCGAGATCACGTTTCAGGTGGGCGAGAAGCGGATCGTGGCGACAGCAGGGATGTTCGCCAACATGCCGGTCGGGACGCCGCACTCATTCAAGAATGAAAGCGGTAAACCGGCGAAGATGCTGATCTCGGTCGCTCCTGCGGGTTTAGAAGGGATGTTCTTCGAGATCGGCGTGCCTGTTGCCCAGGGAGCCACGTCCGCTCCACCGCCCACGAAAGCAGAGATCGAGAAATTGCTGGAGATCGCACCGAGGTACGGCATCGAGATCAGGTTGCCGGAGCATTGAACATGCCAGTCATCTATTCTGCCGTCCAGCGTTTCGACCCGATCTGCGGCGATGCCTGGAACAAGTTCATCGACTGGTCCGGCCTGACGCAACTGCGTGAGGTCATCTCGCTGGACGGCATTCTCTGCCCAAGCATCTTCCAAGAACTGGCTCCCGAGGATTGGGAGCATAACGTCCAAGAGGACTTCAAGACGCAATTGTTCCGTGATCTCGACTACGTTCTCAACAAGGCGGTAGGGAACAACCGGGTGAACGTCCTGGCGTTGAAGCAGGAGCCGACACCTGCGGAACTCTTTGAATTCGCCGACCCACGATTCGTGTTTCGTGGCTTCGACATGATCGAGTGTGACGGCGGCAATATCAGCGCCTTGGTCAACTGCGGTGGGTTCCCAAAGGCTTTTTCCACGACTGATCTCTCGGAATACGGCTTGCTCGGCGACCATGCGAAGGCGTTAAAAGTCCAGAAGCTACTTCAAGCGGAGTATCCCGACGAGCAACATGCCGACTGCGACTTGTGGGCGATCTGGCAGATGAGTATGGGACCAGAGGTCGTCGCAGAACGAGCATGATCGGCGAAACGACGTGCCAACTACTACCTCTTCCCGATTCGCCCGCTGCCGGTGAAGAACGCCATTCAAAAAGCCGTCGCCAGCGCCCACGAGTGACTTGCCCGGTCAGGCTTTGCTGCGAACCTTCGTGGGGCTGTGCTGCTCCAGGTCCTTTTTCAATTTCGCCACCGCTAGCTCCTTGGCCTTCGCCTCGACTTCGACGGTGATCTTCTTCCGCCGCCAGCAATTCGGGAAGTCGGTCACGTCGATGAAGTCGTGATGTCGCGCGGGCTTCGGACCGTCCCAGCCTTCGATCGGGCTGGAAAGATGGAACATCGGCTCTCGGTCCCAGGTCGCCAGCGCCCTGGTCGTCGCTTGTTCGACGCTCATGCCATCGGGATTGCAACGGTGATGATGCACGTCGTAAACCAGCGGAACGCCGTTGGCCTCGCAGAGGGGAAGCAGATCGGCGGGCGTGAAAATCGTGTCGTCGTTTTCGACGGTCAGTCGGCTTCTGACCCTGGTGGAAAGTCGGTTGAGGTTGCGAGCGAAATCGAGAAGAGCGTTTTGTTTGTCGCCATAAGCGCCGCCGCCGTGGATGTTGACGACGTCCGCTCCGATCCATTCGGCCACTTCCGCCTGGTATTCAAGCTCCTGCACGGACTTCTCCACCACGTCGGGCCGTCGAGAGTTCAGCACGACGAACTGATCCGGGTGGAAGCAGGCTCGCAAGTCGTGCGTCTTAACGAACTCGCCGCACGCCTTGAAACGACGAACGACTTCGTCTCCGTCCGGCAAATCATCGACATCGTACCCGCACGTCGGATGGGTCTTGATCGGGAGAATTTGGCTGTTCACCCGGAAGCAGCCGATGCCGTTGTCGGCACAGAATTGAAGGGCGAGAAGAAGGGCGTCGGCATTCTCCAAGCACAGACGGCTCAACTTCGCCAAGGCGTCGGGTCGTTTCATCTTGCCGATGGAGGTCGCCGTCGTCGTGACGAACTTGATGGGCTGGTCACGGAAAAGGCAGCAGAGGCCGAGACGCATCATGATCGTCCCCAATTCAACGTCGTGATCGACAGTTGCAGCGCCGTGGCGAGCGACACCCAGACGAAGTACGGCCCTTGCGCCAGGGCGACCCATTGATAGTGCCGCCAGACGGCGACCACGCACCAGACGATCGTGACCCAAACGATCACGATGTCCACCGCCGCCAACGGCACGCTTCTCAAACCGGCGAAGATCGGCATGAACAACAGGTTGGCGACGAGATTGACGGCAAACGGCACTGCGGTGTATTTGGGAACCTTGCCCTGGAACGCCTTCACGAACACGAAACCGAAGGTGACGAGGATGATCGGGTAGAGGATCATCCAGATCAGGCTGATCGTCGATGGGGAGGGCGTCCAGGCGGAATTAGCCAATGAGTTGTACCAGTCGATACAGGGCATTGGTCACGTTCCTTCTTCTGGCACGGCGACGAAACCCTCTGCCGGGGTGCAGCAGAATGTCGGGACGCAACAGACCATCGGCACGCAGCAGGTGGCCGGGACGCAACATCCGGACGGGACACAACACGCCGCCTTGTTGCCGGTTTCGGGAGATGCGGTTTGCATGGTTTTGCTCCTGTTCCTTCGAGTTCGTGACGGCTGACCATCAGCCGCTTCCGAACAAACAGACCGAGCCAGTCGAAAAAAGACGCAGCAAATCTTCATCTCGCCGCCAGACATTCTGGCAGCGCTTCGGTTCATGCTATCGCTCTTTCCGCTTCCTCGTCCCGGAGGCCATCTCCCGAATCTTGATCGCCCTGGCATTTCCCTTCTTCGCAGGATGCCTCACGGCATGTCGCACGATCCAGCGGCGATTCTCAATAACGGCTTGGTCGTCGGATCGCTTTAATTCTTCCAGCCACGCCTCGCAAACATCCAAGGCCGCTTCAAGGTGGTCCTTTGCGATGTCGCCCAGGTGGTTGGCGACCGACCGCCGCACATACAATTCGGCGTCATCTTTGAGCATTTCGAGGAGCGGCAGCGAAAGATCTGGGTCGGCCTGGAAATCCGTTAGTCGCATGGCCCAGGGCAAGCGTGGCCGAGTCCCTTCGCTCACGAGACGGCGGACATGGGCATTGTCGTCCCTCGCCCAACGCTTCAGAACCTTGAGGCACTTGGAACGGTGTTCAATGAGGAACGGTCGTATGCTAAATTCGGCGGTGAAGCGCTTCGTGACCTCGTAGTTCGCCGCCATGCCGCTATCGAAATTGGACACGCCATAGGCGGCGATCAGGTGTGTGTGAGGGAAGTAATAGAACGGAGCCAGTCCGTTTCCTTCTGTCTGTTCGAGCGGCGGGCCGAGCGTCTTGATAAGCAGAGGCAAGAGTTCATCGAACGATGCTGGCATCTGCTCGGCCATTGCGTGTGCGATGTTCAAGGCCCGTTCTTTCAATTCGAGTTTGTCCAAGTCCCGCATCGCACGGGATTGAAATCGCCGCACGTCGAAACCGGGGACTGCCTCTGCTAGCGACTGCCCGATCAGGTCCACCAGTTCGCTGCCCATCAACTCCTTCAGCGGCACACCCTGCTGGATCGAGGACGGTGCGATAAATCGTTGAGAAGGGTGATTGTTCGGGGTCATCATGGCCCACCCTTGGCGTGCATCACGACGGATTGGAGCGACTTGGAATTGGTCAGAGCGACGTACTGCTTCACCCGAATCACCGCCAACTTCTCTCGCCGTGTCATGGCCTTGATCGCCGCTTCTCTCTTCGAGGCGGCGCTTCGATTGTCGCTCGACTCCTGATGGACCAACTTCACCGGCAGACGACTTCGGGTGTATCGATAGGCGGTTCCGGCGTTGTGCTGACGAAGCCGACCTTCTAGATCGGTCGTGATGCCGGTGTAGAGCGACCGATCCCGGCAGCGCACGACGTAGACGTACCAGCCATCGCCAGGAGTTCTTGCGGACTTTTTCTTCATTGCATAGGACATGACGATTCGCCCGACTTTTCGGCCAACGACGGACTCTTCTGGAACCGCAGAGTCGCCCGAAAGAGCGGAATGTATGGGGGCGAGATCACGACGCCGAACTTGTTCTCGATAAACGCCGACATTTCTTCTGGAGTCGCATCGCCCAATTCAGCCGCCGCACGCCGATACGCCTCGATCTTGGTCATTGGAACCGTCCCTTTCAATTGCAACCTCACCGGAAGATCGGCAGTCTGGGTGACGAACTTCAATTCGTTCGAAGCCGACCATTCTCCCCGGTTCTCGCCTGAATACGATACTCCTCAGAACATTCACCAACTGGAGAATTCAAATGGGCAGGAAGAAGTTGCAAGAAGGCGAAA